>NZ_JBNHER010000237.1:39993-52717 GCF_050015975.1 Dapis purpurea BLCC-M126
CAAATTCAAAAGTTAAAAATTAGATTTGACTCGGGCAGTAATTAGACAAAAAGACTAAAGGTAGTTCTGAGAAACTATAGTGCCAGACTATATTTTAAGTTGAGTAGTAAAAAGTGTGGAAGTCATATCAGAAAAAAAATCAGATAGATAACCAAGAGATTAATCTATGGAGAGAAAAATTTTTTCAGTAGTGTAGTGCAAACCAGTTAATTTATAAATTAGTCAAAAGTATTGACTTCTCTGAATGTGAAGTGATTGAATGTGTTAGGAAATTCAGAAATTTTCTAAGTAGGTAAGTGGGAATAAATCTCGCTATCTAACGAAATGTTGCCCACCTCATATCCTTGAGATTCCTTTCTTGTACTCCATTCCAGTCACTTCAGATGTACTTTTCATTAATTGATAACGATAATTATAGTTGTCCCTAAATAGAAGTAATAAATCGCTTAAACTTAGACATATCGAAGCATTAGCAGCTTTGGTAGCCATCAATAGCTATAATCCTTACCAGATAATTAATAATGATTAATTAAATAATTCACCCTTGAAAGGGAAGGCTTTTAAGGGGAAAAAGCGGTCAAGGGATGGCTAGGTTTCCCTCTGAATGCAGAACCACTCTGAAGTGCGCTATATCCAATCTACCTTAGAGAAAAGTGCTAAAAAATTTCCTTATATTTAATCAAGCGCAGTTTTAACCAGAGGTAATTATCCATTATCCATTAATGAAAGAACAAGGTTTTTGAGGATTTTTGCAGTTAGAAAGCGACAAGTCCAGTTATTTTTGAACATAAAAACATAATTATTAATTATTGATTATCCATTATTAGGAGAGGCTTTAAACCTTTGGGGATTAATTATCAATTATCAATAATCCATTGGTAATCAGGGTTTGCTTATGCACTTACAAAATTTTAGGACTTTAGGCAAAAGCTCATCTGGTAACAGATAATTAATAAACTGTACCTAAGTATCTGCGCAAAGTGCTGTAATTATGCTACGGCTGAACACAATTCATTATAAAATAGACTATTTAAAATAGTAATATCTAAAATTAAGTATGGTTTTTAATTGGTTCCGTCGTAAGTATAATGACAGTTCAGACAAAACTTCAAAGGAAAAACCTGAACCTGAAAAAGAAAAGTTAGAAGCAGCAGTCGAATCACAAGAAAAATCAAAAGAGGAGTCTACACAAAGTACAGAAGATTATTTGAGCTGGGCAAAAGCAGCCTACAAAAATATTCAAGAACAGAAAAAAACTGAAGCAGCACCTCAAATTCCTGCAGATATAGTTGAAAAAGAGGAAAAGCTAGAAACTCAAACAGCTACAACAACTGAAAAATTTGAGCCAACTATACCAGAGCAGCTCAAAACTGAAGAACAACAAGATATTGCAGCAGAGAAAAGAGAATCTAAATCTACAGAGACTCAGGTCGAACCAATTCCAATTGTAGAGGAAACTGAACCTAGTCAAATAAAATCTTCAGAATTAGAAATTCCGCTAGAGTCAGATTCAGTAATAGAAGAAACTGCTCCAGTAACTCAAGCATCCGAAGAGTTACCTTTCTGGGCAAAAGCTGAAGCAGAAAGACAAGCAAGAGTAGAACGTCTCAAAGAAACCGCCATAGAAGAACCAGAACCAGAAACTCTCCAACAAACAACTGTAGATACTGAAATAGAAGAAATAGACCCCCTAATTCTTGATGAAGCATTTCTTTGGTCAGCAGAAGTTTTAGCGGCTCAAGGTCGTCGCCCAGATCAAGTTTCTGCCGAAGAAATTTCTTGGCTGAAGAAATTACGACAAGGCTTAAATAGAACTCGACGCAACTTGCTCAACCAACTGAGGGCAATTGTAGGCCAAGGACCTCTGAATCAAGATGCAGTAATGGAAATAGAGTCAATGTTACTACAAGCTGACGTTGGAGTAGAGGCAACTGACTATATCATAGAAACGCTACAAAATAAATTGCGCGAAGAAGCTTTACCTCCAAAAGAGGCGATCGCTTATTTGAAAAAAATCTTACGAGATATTCTGGATGAGCCATTCAAAGATTCGGAAATAGCTAGTCCCGCATATAACTTAACTTTTGTCCCAGAAAAGGATACCTTAAATATTTGGCTATTAAATGGTGTAAATGGAGCTGGTAAGACCACAACTATCGGTAAAATTGCTCATTTAGCTACCAAGTCAGAGTACAAATGTTTAATTGCAGCAGCAGATACATTTCGAGCTGCGGCAGTACAACAGTTGACAATCTGGGGAAAACGAAGTGATGTAGAGGTAATTGCTAATCCTGGCAAGAATACCGATCCAGCAGCCATAGTTTTTGATGCTATAGTAGCAGCTCAAACGAGAAATACAGAATTACTACTGGTAGATACAGCCGGAAGATTGCAAAACAAGAAAAATTTGATGGACGAACTGAGTAAAATTCATCGCATAGTAGAGAAAAAAGCACCAGATGCAGTGGTAGAATCCCTACTGGTGTTAGATGCTACACTTGGTCAAAATGGTTTACGGCAAGCAGAAGTATTTGCCAAAGCTGCTAAACTGAGTGGGGTAGTATTGACAAAGCTCGATGGAACTGCTAGAGGTGGTGTTGCACTTGCTGTTGTAAAGCAATTGGGTCTTCCTATTCGCTTTATTGGGGTGGGAGAAAGTATAGAAGATCTCCGTCCATTTTCTAGTTATGAGTTCGTTGAAGCTCTTCTAAGTGGTTAAAGACTTATTGCTTTTACCATTAAGGATGAGCAACTGTATTGAAGTAGCAGTTGTGAAAAAAATCTATGTTTTTATCGGTTTAAGTATTTAGGTTAGGTAGCATCAGAGTATTTTCATATTTCTGGATAAGTTAGGAATTTTTTGCTTGGTCTACTGACCAGGCAATTAGAGTATTTATCATCGTTTTTCAAACGATAGGAAACACAGACAATTAAACTAAATATTGATATTACTTTGACTAGGGAGATTTTTATCTATTTGTATAACTAAATTGCCTATAAAGTAGTATCTAAAATGGGAAGTATAGCTGAAGTCAGAAGTCACTATGATAAATGGCTGTTGCCAGAAATTCTTCCTGTTACTAAGTTTGAGAGTTTAAGAATGTCCTCATAGTAATCGTCACTCCTGTGGATAAAATTTATTCTAGGAAAACTCCTGAATATTATATCCAGTAAAACCACTATTAATTTGATGAGCTAAAATCATTTTTATCAGGTAATTATAGATATGGAATTAAGCATATTTGATATTATTTGGTAATTTAACTCTAATTACTTTTTTCGGTTGAACTAAAATTCATAGGATAGGGAAATAGAGTCTAGGAAAAGTCAAATCTTGAATGTAAAATTACAAAGAATACTTAGACGTAAATCTCAGTAAAATTAGTAATACTAGCTATAAAAAATAAATGTGATAAAGTAAGAATTTACGTACCAGAATGTTCCGCTAATAGCTATTAGAGGTCATCATTGAGCAATAAAAATGAAAGAGCGGAAAATTTTTTTATGGATATCTAAAGTTCGCTAATTTTCTATTAGCAATAGATTTTAATTTTAGCTCAATCTCTCAATACTAAATTTTTTACTAAGGAACCTATGAGACTAAATCCATTTATTGCAGGCTAGTTACCTAAATTTACCAATATTCTTTAGATCAAGACTTTGACTGTTTTGAATGTAACTTTAGTCAACTATATTTGGTATGTAACTGAGAGCTGAAGCCTGAGTGCTTACCTTACAAATAAGCAATAGGATGGTGGGAAACTGAATTCATAATCCTAGAAAATGAGCATTTACTGATCAGCTAAAACCTACTAACTAATTAACAAGTAATACTTAATACCTAAAATTGATTTATAGCAATCATTTATTACCCCTGATATGAGCCAAATCAAAAATGAATAATTTTAATTTGGATTTAGAGCAAATCCAAATGCAAAAAATACTCTTGCTAAAAAAATCAGAAAATATTAAGTTTATTGGTTTAATTAATTAGAAGTAAAAAAAATAAATATAAAAGTAATGAGATGAATAAGGCAAAGTATTTTTATCTCTATCCCAATTATTCCTAATATTCCCTTTTCTATAAAATAGAAAAGTTTTGTATCTCAGGAATTGCAGAAATATTATATTTATATTGAAACTGTAAACCTAAATTTAGTTACAAACTTATCCGGAAAATAAGGAATAAAATTATTATCTAGAGAAACTTCAAATCAGAAAAAACTTAAGAAGAACAACAACTCATAAATTATGACCTAAAACTATAATTAATTACCGAGTAATTTCCAAAACTCGCAATTTTAGAGCTGCCCTAAATCTTCCAACTTGGAGCTAGAAAAATTTTAACTAACAAAGCTAATAACTATAAAATAGCTCCAATAAAAATTATCAACGAATCAATAACCGAGGACAACAAGAAATGCTGATTTCAAATTAATGAAATAACATAAACAATCAAGCATCAATAAACTTTAATCAATAAACCTATCAAGAAAAAATTTATGACTGTAGTGCCTGTGTATCGAAACTCCCCTGAACCCACTGACCATATTGCCACTGGCAATTCCTCACCAATAACCTCTGTATATGCTCTTCAAGAAATGGTGGCCCGTTTACATAAGGAGCAACAAAATGTTAATGATTTATTAAGTTCTCTAGGCTTTGCCTTGCGTAGCTTCAATAATCTAAATCAGTTTCTAGAATTGATTCCACTTATGGGCTGTCGAGTAACTGATGCAGATGGTGGGGCATTAGTATTATTTAAGCCCAATGGACAGATAAGATTCCAACAATTACACTGCCAAGAAGGCCAACAATGTCAAGATATTCGACAGGCATTGGAAATAGCAACTCGTCAATTGATTACAGAAACAACTTTACCTGCGGAATTACAGGATGTCCCTATTCAAACAGCGAGTCTAGACTACCAAGTTAGTGACTATCTAGGAAATGACGTTCAATTATTTGGCACATCAATTCTAGTAAAGAACTCAGAACGAGGTCGTCTATATGTATTTAGTCATGACCCAGAATATGTTTGGACACCAGCAAGACAAAAATTAATTCGCCTAGTAGCAGACCAGACCGCAGTAGCGATCGCCAACGACGAACTATCTACCTCTTTAAGAGAAAAAGAACGTTTGGACCGAGAGCTAGAAATAGGGGCAGAAATTCAACTGCAACTATTGCCACCAGAATGTCCAGAAATTCCTGGTATTGCTCTTGCAGCTCGTTGTCAAACAGCAAACCGAGTAGGAGGAGACTATTATGACTTTATCCCCTCTAACTATGACCAGGTGAACTGTAAAAACAAAAAACAGCAACCCTGTAAGTGGAGTATTGTGATTGGAGATGTAATGGGTAAGGGGGTACCTGCTGGTTTAATTATGACTATGACCAGGGGAATGTTAAGAGCGGAGGTATTAAACCGCCACTCACCTGCACAAGTGCTACAACATTTGAACCAAGTTATGTATGCCGATCTGGAAAATTCCCATCGGTTCGTGACTTTGTTTTATTCAGAGTACGATCCAGAAACCAGAATTTTGTCCTATAGTAATGCTGCTCACCATCCTCCAATGTTGTGGCAGGCTGGGAGTAATTCTATTGTGAATTTGGATACTCTGGGAATGTTAATCGGTTTAGAAGTAGATTCTGAATATAATCAAGCACAAGTACAACTTAATCCAGGAGATACCATCATTTATTACACAGATGGGTTTACAGATGCAGCTAATAAGCATGGTGACCGTTATGATGATCTTAAGTTAAGTCAAGCCTTCAAATTTGCGTGTCAAAATTATCAACAACCACAAGAAATATTAGACTATCTATTTGAGGAGGTTAAACAATTTGTTGGAGAAGGAAATTATAATCCAGATGATATGACTTTAGTGGTAATGAGGGTAAAAGTTAATTAGAAATAACGGCAATGAAAAGAAATCTAAGCTGGTATTAAACTAGTGATATGTATACATTCAATCATAGCTAATTTCAAATAAATAAAAAAAATGCTTTTGGCTAAACACACAGCTTATTAGCAATAGCTATATAACTATGATTGAAGTTGGTGGCTAATGGCATATTATACCAATTTATAGCAGTTTTCATTAATATATAGTACAGAGATTTGGGTTTAAAGGAAGAAGGAAGAAGGCTTTAGTTATCTAGGAGATAAGGAAGAAATTTTGTAGTCTACCTTTGTGAAAACCGCTATAATAAACTTTGGTAGAGGTTTATTTTTTTGATAGGAGTTAGCACTTAAGAGGTATAGATTTATCATAATTTTTTATGATATTTATTTAGTATGAGAGCAAAACAGTTCCATAATTAACTAAATAATCTCATAAGTCTAATAACTAATTTGTTTTTCCAGTAACGACATAATTTAATTTTTATTCCCTTGCTTGGCAGAAAGTATATTAAAATTTGTGTCCTAATTTTACTTTAACTATATCAAAAAAAACATTTGATTTACCTATAAATCAACTGTCATTATATTTCAGGAAGATACTTTAGATTAACTTTGGAAAAGAATATATATGCTCAATCATATAATTACTACAAAATTAGATTTGAATCTGATTAATAATTACAGTGACTTTTTAAATTTGTTAGGAATGAAAGTATTGTATAGTTGGCAACTTTTTGCTCAACAAGTTGATGTAGACTTATGGGCAGATGTACAAAAAGCTTGGAACAACTTTATAGAATGTGGTCAGGGATGGGCACTATTAGTTGGTTTGATAATTGGTTGGATGGTTAAAAGTATTTTGCCATAATTACTAACTATTAAAATTTTATTGAACAGGGAAAAAAATCTGTAAAATGACGCAAGATAAATAAATATGGTTAAAAGTATTTTGCCATAATTACTAACTATTAAAATTTTATTGAACAGGAAAAAAATCTGCAAAATGACGCAAGATAAACAAACCTGGAGCCAAAGATTTGAAAAGGCGTTGCATCCTACTATAGCTATATTTAATGCTAGTATTAGCTTTGATATTGAATTGATTGAGCATGATATTAATGGTTCAGTAGCTCATACAAAAATGTTAGCTAAAACAGGTATTATTTCTGCTGACGAAGGGGAAAAATTATTGACGGGTTTAGAACAAATTCGTCAAGAATATCGAACAGGAAAGTTTCAGATAGTTGAAGATGCTGAAGATGTTCATTTTGCTGTAGAAAAAAGACTTACAGAAATTACTGGAGATGTTGGAAAAAAACTACATACAGCAAGGTCGAGAAATGACCAAGTAGGAACTGATACTAGACTTTATCTCCGAGAACAAATTGAACAAATTCGGATTTTATTGAGAAATTTTCAAAAAGTTCTCTTGGAATTAGCAGAGTCTAATATTGAAACTTTAATTCCTGGTTATACTCATCTACAAAGAGCGCAACCTTTGAGTTTAGCTCATCATCTTTTGGCATATTTTCATAAAGCGGAAAGAGACTGGGAAAGGTTGGGAGATGTTTATCGCCGGGTAAATATTTCTCCCCTAGGTTGTGGTGCTTTAGCTGGTACGACTTTTCCTATTGATAGACACTATACTGCTGAATTATTAGATTTTGAAAAACCTTATGCTAATAGTTTAGATGGGGTAAGTGACAGAGATTTTGCTATTGAATTTCTCTGTGCAGCTAGTATAATTATGGTGCATTTAAGTCGTTTGGCGGAAGAAATAATTTTATGGTCATCTGAAGAATTTAGGTTTGTTACTTTAACTGATATTTGTGCCACAGGTTCGAGTATTATGCCTCAAAAGAAAAATCCTGATGTACCAGAATTAGTTAGGGGAAAAACAGGCAGAGTTTTTGGGCATTTACAGGGTATGTTAGTGGTGATGAAGGGTTTGCCACTGGCATATAATAAAGATTTACAAGAAGATAAAGAGGGTTTATTTGATACTATTAAAACTGTGAAAAGTTGTCTGGAGGCAATGACAATTTTATTGGATGAAGGTCTGGAATTTAATAGCGATCGCCTCACAAAAGCAGTAGCAGAAGATTTTTCTAATGCTACGGATGTAGCTGATTATTTAGCAGCTCGTGGTGTACCTTTTCGAGAAGCTTATAATTTAGTAGGTAAGGTTGTAAAAACTTGTATTTCTGGTGGTAAATTACTAAAAGATTTGACCTTAGAAGAATGGAAAGAATTACATCCAGTATTTGCTTCAGATATTTATGAAGCGATCGCCCCTTACCAAGTAGTATCTGCAAGGAATAGTTATGGTGGAACAGGTTTTGCACAAGTAAAAACAGAAATTGATATTGCCAAGCAGAAATTTATAGTTTAATCTAATTATCAAAATCTAGATTTGAGTTTCTAATTCTCAAATCTAGAGTTTTTATATCAAAATTCATATATAGGAATTTTGAACAATCAAATATACTATTCTTCTACAGCACCTGCACTCTCTTCTGAATTTTGATCGTTACCGTTTTGATTATTGCCAGATGCAAACTTAGATGAATATCGCTTCGAGAAAAAACCTGTCTTTTTTTTACGAAACTTGCGTGCGTAAGCCTGATTACGTTGTGCCTTTTCTTTTTTTGGATTGCGGCGTTTAGCCATTATCACCTCACTAATTGACATCCTTCCGAAGCCATATATAGGGAATAGCTTCTCAAAGGTTGAAATATTCTCTGGCTCGTTAGCTTTTAGCTACACTAACGAAAGCCTGTAGAGCTATATCCTATTTTACAGTTCAAACCTCAAAAGATTTGGTTCTCTGTTACTTGATGCTTAGAGTTTTTCTATGCACAATCATTTCTGTACAAAACCCCATAACTCTAGTTTTAAAGGTACTTGAGCTACATTTAAGTAGCTAGATATTGAGCGGTTGAATACTTTTCCGCTTTCTTTAAGTATAACAAAAGTACAATGATAAAGTACCCTGCTTAAGAGAAAGACTTTATCATCAATTTTGCGATAGACTAAGGTATTTAAGAAGATTCCTGAATGTCAATTCAGCGAAATTTCTGCTTTATAGAACCTGCCCTCTAAAATCAATTCTTTTCAGGTCTTATAGTCATTCCACAGTAGGTCGCCAATACATAACTAATCTTACGGGTTCGCCATAGACTTACCCTAAAGACTGCTAGTCCACCAGCAAAAACATCTTAGTATCATAGCATTTGTTTTCTAATTACGCAACAGTTTGTCCAGGATTCTCATAGGATACAAAGTATAGCCAAACCTATGACTCCCCTATAAGCAATAAGCGTCCTCTACTCCTTATGCTATGGTAAGGCTATTGTTTTATTAATGAAGAATGGATAATTGCCTATGGTTATAAGGAGTTGCGCAGAAATAAGTTGCTCATTTATTAGGAAGAATTGAGTAATTCGATTCCCCATGAAAATCATCTCTTTTCAGATTAACTTTCTTAAACTCTTGATCACTAATTTTTTTCCCAATTGGATAGTCGGCTTCATCCAACTTAGCCGTGAGTTTTAATCCCTTTTTTGTCGTAGTATTACTGATTAGATTAACCGCAACTTCTCTAGTTATCAAAGGTCGCGCTCTCCAGTTTTCTGTAATGTGACAAAACATTCTATGTTCGATTTTATTCCATTTACTTGTTCCTGGGGGTAAATGAGACACCATGATTGTTAATCCTGTTTCTGTCGCTAATTTTTGTAGTTCACTTTTCCATAATCTAAGGAGTCGTGCAGAAATAATGAGATATGGCGTACTTCAGAGCGGCTCTGCATTCAGTGAGAAAACTTGCCATCCCATCCTACGAAAAGCTCCGAAACGACCGCTTTTTTCCCTTGAAATAGGAGGCTAATAAAGCTGAATTATTTAATTAATAATTATTAATTATTCGGTAAAATATTCAGATAAATAACAAAATAGAATATTTTTTCAGTTGTTTTGTCAATCTTGAGATGTTTTGCCAATCTTAAGATTCAAAGTGCTTATATAAAATATGAAAAATAATTCTATAGAATATTCTTCCTAATATCAATTATCAAAAACTTTACTATACTTAAAATTTATATTTATCAATACTATAGCAATTCACATGCTGGTAAGGTACAAAATTTTTTGGTTTTAGGGAATAGGGAATAGAATACAACATAAAGATACATGGACATTATCAGACTGAGAAACGCTATATTTATTGATATGATACAAGTATTTAATAATATTTGTTATTTTGATGGTTATTTTTGCAGTGTTCAATTTTAGTCTTATTTTAGATCTAAGAATTTAGCTATTAGGATTCAGCTTTTGCTGCAGAATTTTTGAAAGTAATAACTATCAAGGTTCGGTGATAACCTTTTTGTTCATAACTTTTAATTATCCTTGGAAACTAAGTTCTCCTTCTAAAATAATGAGTTGATAACTCATAGCTGTTTTGCTACCGCATAACGCACGTTTTTGATGTTCCATTTGCGTAGCAAGGAAAACGCGGAGCAACATGAAAAACCTAGTTTCTCTGTAGTATTTTAGTTGATATCTAACGGCTTAATTCTTACCTTTTGATCAATGGCATAATACCAATTCCCATGCATTAATTATATACTTCAACAGTCAAATATTGACCAAGATTCAAAGTTTGTTTTTGACAATTATTAGTCTGTTAGTATAGATTATTTTTACTTTTACCTCTCCTCCTACCTCCCACACTCCGCACACTTTCTCACCCGATCGAATATAGCAAGATTTTTGAGAAATAGTATTATACTAAATATCACGCATTCTTGCTACATCTTCTTGAGGCTAGGAAGTAGGGTTTATAAGAAGAATAAAGGTCTCAACCTTCACCTTAAAATATGAAAAAAGACAAAATAATTATTTTTATTTTGTCAATCCTCTTTTTTTAAGGAGAAATAGTTATTAATTATTTATCAGACTGCTGAAGAGCTTGGGTAAAAATCCTCAGTTTCTACAAGCAGAATTGTGTGGGAGGGATAAAACATCTCTCTAAACAGTTAAAAAAGCTAATAAATTTTTCAATAACTATGATAGACTTCGCCTAAAGATAAAATTTTAGATTGCAGTTCTCAGCTTTAATGAGGTAAAGTATTTTTTCTATTCTCTATTCACTATTTTCCCCAAAAAAAAACTTTTTTGCTCAATGAAAATTAGCAAAGTCATAGTATAATAATTATTCTATTTACCCCAGATCAAATAATTTATAAATAACCATTAAAGATAACTAAAATAAATTATAAACAATGCAGAATAATCCCTACACTTGGATAGAGCGAGCCCTATCAACAATAAATAAAGCTAACTGGTATCGTTCAGTCCTAACTATTGAAAGTCTTCCTGGTGCAACAATTAAAATAGAAGGGAAACAACTCATCAATTTTGCAAGTAATGATTATTTAGGATTAGCAGGAGATGAACGTCTAATTACAGCAGCTATCGAAGCAACAAAAGAATTTGGAACTAGTAGTACAGGCTCCCGTTTATTAACAGGTCATCGGGAAATACATCAGGAATTAGAAGAAGAAATAGCTAAATTAAAACAAACAGAAGCAGCATTAGTATTTAGTTCAGGATATTTAGCAAATATAGGTGTAATATCTTCAGTAGTGAGTCAACGCGACTTAATTTTATCAGACAAATATAATCATTCTAGCCTCAAAAATGGAGCCATTCTTAGCGGTGCAAAAATTATCGAATATAGTCATAACAATATTGAAGATTTGACAAATAAACTAGAAAAAGAACGAGAAAATTATCGTCGCAGTTTAATAATTACAGATAGTGTTTTTAGTATGGATGGTGACTTATGTAAATTGCCATTATTATTAGATTTAGCAGAAAAATATAATAGTATGCTTTTAGTAGATGAAGCTCATGGAACAGGAGTATTTGGAATTAATGGAGGAGGTTGTGTTGAACATTTTAACTGTACAGGAAAAGAATTAATTCAAATTGGTACTTTGAGTAAAGCATTAGGAAGCTTAGGCGGTTATATTGCTGGTTCAAAAAATTTAATTGAGTTTCTCAAAAATAGAACACCCACTTGGATATATACCACAGGTTTAACCCCTGCTGATACTGCCGCAGCTTTAACAGCTATAAAAATTATTCAAAAAGAGCCAGAACGTCGTCTTAAACTATGGCAAAATGTGGAGAGTCTAAGAAATTTATTAGAAACAGAAAATCAACTTTTTTGCCTCTGCAAAAAAATCTCGAATTATGAATCACCAATTATTTGTTTTTCTGTAAAGAATGCAGCTGAAGCATTAACATTAGGAGAAAAGTTAAAAAAAATAGGAATATTTGCTCCTGCTATTCGCCCACCCACAGTTAATACCAGTCGCATTCGCATTTCGCTAATGGCTACCCACGAAATAACTCATCTTCAGAAATTAGTAGCAGCATTAATTAATTTTAATAAGTGAGAAATAAGGGGGGTAAGGAGAGGAGATAGGGTAGTGGAGGAGAAAATGCCATACTCAAGTAGCTTGACAGACAGGGAGTAGGCTTTAATTGAACCACTGTTACCCAAAAGAAAAGAACTAAAACCCCTAAATGGACTAAAAGGCAAATACTTGATGGTGTTCTCTACCAGCTCAAAAATGGTTGTAACTGGTGTGATTTGCCCCTGGAGTTACCTCCTTATTCCACAGTATTCTCGCATTGCAAACAGTGGCGAGATGAAGGGTTGACATCCTCCCCGGCCTAAAAGGCGCGGGGATTCCTACCGAACCGTAGCTCCTCGGCGGGTTGACGTTTCATTGGCTG
>NZ_JBNHER010000238.1:0-57736 GCF_050015975.1 Dapis purpurea BLCC-M126
TATTGAAACGGGTGAGCCACGAAATCATTTGCACTCACCGATGGCAAATGTCTAGTTTTGTCTAGTTTTCAAGAAGGTGGGTAAGGTCTAAAGGGTTAAAGTTAGTTTTAGAGAAAAATGCTCGTACATGGTCTAAGGTCATCAGGACTATTACGAGTCCACGCAAAATATCAATTGATATTATCCGTGGAATGCGGTCTTGATTTTGATTTTTAGAGTCTAATACCATTGGAATAAAATTATAAATTCTTAAGCCCACCCTGACCAAGCTATCCCTTATAAGGAACTCCTAAAACTCTTTTCTGATAGGGAGATGGGGGGATGGGGAGATGGGGAGGTGGGGGGAGAAAAACCTCTAATTAAATAGGTTTACTCTCCTGAAATCTGCATTGAATAGCAAATATATAACTTCTCTATGCGTGTCAAATTTTATGTTAAGGAAGATGTTTATAAAGCATAGCTTACCAAGGGGGGTTGGGGGATTGAACTTTTTTGTTTTCATATTGTAGTCTACCTCAATTAAAACTGCTCTCATCCTGACCTGCATTATTTAATAAAGGTCTGCCACTCATACCATATTATTTTCAATAAATGTCTGTGGGAAGCGCGACAATACAAGAAAAAGGTAAAAAAATACTCCAATAGATCTCCAATACACCTCTAATCGGTCATCTTCCCTGCCCTACTCCCCACACTTCCCGCTCTTCCCACACTTCCTACCTATAGATCCCATTTGGGATCTATATTTTTTCCTCTTCCCTCCTGATATCATGTCCGCTGGTATCGTTTGTGTAAAAGTTAGGGTAAATATCTACAGGAAATTTAAGTTTTTTCCAGCTTTTAAGCCTTCTTCCTTCTTACTTCTTCCTTCTTCTTTACCCTTACTTACAATACTGATGCTACCGGACTTGATATGACTCCTGACTCTTTCTTTAAATTAATCCAACTCTTCCTCCCCAATATCGCTAATTGGAGCAGGTGCAGCTAACGGCGATCGCAAGTCTCCCACCATCTCTTGTATTTCTAATGGTGGAGGAACTGTCATCCGAGATACTAGCAAAGTCACAACAAAATTCAATAACATTCCTATTGTACCGATACCCTGATCGGATAATCCCAAAAACCATGTCGGCATTCCGTAAAATCTTACACCAATAATATAGATACTTGTAAACACTAAACCAACTACCATACCACTTACTGCTCCTTCCCGGTTGGTGCGCTGATCGAATACTCCCAAAATAATTGCTGGAAAAAAAGTAGCAGCAGCGACACCAACTCCCAAAGTTGCTATCTCAATCACAAAACCGGGGGGGTTAATGCCGAAATAACCAGCAAAGGCGATCGCTAATACTACCATTATTCTGCCTACCATTAATCTTTTTGCCTCTGATGCTTCTGGATTAATAAGGCGGTAGTAAACATCATGAGCAATAGCACTAGAAATCACTAATAACAAACCCGATGCTGTAGACAAAGCAGCAGCTAATCCTCCTGCTGCCACTAATGCAATTACCCAAGGAGCGAGTTTAGCTACTTCAGGAGTCGAAAGAGTAATAATATCTGGGTCAAGAATGATTTCATTAGTCTCTGTCTCTGGAGTCAACTGCAAACGACCGTCATTATTTTTATCGGTGAATTCTAATAAACCTGTGTTTTGCCATTTTGTCGCCCAGTCTAACTGTTGCACCTCCTCCACAGTTTTGTTGTGTAAATTATCAATTAAATTATATCGTGCAGCAGCAGCTAAAGCAGGAACAGTTGTGGAAAAAATGGCAATAAACAATAATGCCCAAGCTACAGAATACCTAGCTGCTGTCACATTAGGCACAGTATAGAAACGAACAATAACGTGGGGTAAACTAGCAAGCCCTACCATGCTAGAAATAGTTATGAATAGAACATCTAGCATAGTTTTTTTGCTGAAGGCAGCGGTATATTCGGGAAAACCTAAGTCAACCTGAACTTGATTCAGTTTTTCTACAAGATCGCTAAAAGTAAAAGCCAATTGTGGGAGCGGAATATTTGTCAGAATATTACAAATAGCAATAGCTGGTATCAAATAAGCAACAATAAGTATAAAGTATTGGGCGACCTGAGTCCAAGTAATGCCTTTCATGCCTCCTAAGATGGCAAAGAAGGCCACTATAACCATACCGATGACAACACCAACTTCAATGGGGACTTGCAAAAATCGACTGAAGACAATACCAACACCCCGCATTTGCCCGACAACAAAAGTTAGGGATATGATGAGGGCAGCAATAACCGCAACGATACGAGCAATATTAGAGTAGTAGCGATCGCCTATAAAATCTGGTAAAGTATATTTACCGAACTTGCGCAAATATGGGGCAAGCAGTAATCCCAAGAGTATATAACCTCCTGTCGCTGCCATTACATAATAAGAACCATCATAACCTAAAATTGACACTGCTCCTGCTATAGAAATAAATGAAACTGCAGACATAAAGTCCGCTGCTGTGGCAGCACCATTAGCAATTGCAGGTACGCCCCTGTCGGCGACGAAAAAACCTTCACTATCTTGGACTCGTGATCGCCATCCAATGTACAGGTAAAGCATTAAGGAAATTGTTACAAAGATAAATGTCCAAACTTCTGTATTCATTGAGTTTTTCATACACTATAGCAATCTGTTCTTAGCCAGTATATCTTCTGGGAGTAGACACAGCTAAAATCGATGGTAATTATTCTACCATTTGCTGTATCTTCACAACAAAGTAGCCAGGACAAGAAAAGTTATCAAGTAGGTATCATATAAAATCCGGTTGAATACTTATTATATATTTAGGGGAGATGAGGGATGGGGGGATAGGGAGATGGGGAGATTGAATATTGAAGTCTAGATAGAATTATGAACAAATTCACTTGAAAGCCTTTTTATAAGGCTTTCAAATCTTAATTTCCGCAGAAGTCTAGTACCAATAATTTCTACCAACTCATCTACTGTCACTTCTTTGATGCACAATCAAAACATCCATAATTAAAAACCTTCAAAACTTTGGATAGAATATTCTTCAGGATATATGGAATAAATGTAGGACTAGGAAAAAACATAATACCTAGTTGTTGCATTAATTCTTGAACATCACCTTGTCCCCAATGTTCTACAATTTTGCCATTCTCGACGCGATCGATATGAATAACTGAAAATGTTACTTGTTTTCCTGTTGGGGGAATACCCATCAACTCTCCCTGATGAGTTCCTTGAAAAATTCCACGAGTTACAACTTGATCGCCTTCTACTATCACTTCTTCTAAAATATGGCGACCATCAGGAAATGCAGCAAACATAGTTGCTCCATACTGCATAACTGCATCGCGACCTTCGAGCGGATTTCTATCGAGTCCTCTAGCAACAATATCGGCAGACATCAACTTTAGACCTTGCTCAATATCTTGTTGGTCAAAAGCTTCATAGAATTTGAGTACGATTGCTTTGTTCTGTTCTAGTGACATAATATTTGTCTGTAACCAATATATTTTTAATCACTCTAGTGTACAGATTTGTTACTCGCATTGACTTGGGTTAAGATATTCTTTTTTTATTTACTCTTCGTTTCAAACGACTTAGAGATTCTGGCTCGATACCAAGATGGGATGCAAGATAATATTGTGGTATACGTTGTAAAAGTTTCGGCTCACTGTTGAGAAAATTAAGATAGCGTTGTTCAGGTGAATCTCGATATAAAGAAAGCAAACGGTCTCGTAACTGAAAAGCTAAATTTTCTACCACAAGTCTAAGTAATTTTTCTCCATCTACTTCAGTTTCCAACACCTTAATCACTTGTGTATTTATAATTAGCACCTCAGAATCTTCGATTGCTTGACATGAAAAACAAGCTGGTTTTTGTTTGCGCAAACTTTCATAGTCTCCCAATGTATGATGTTCGGGATGAAAAAATAGTGTTAGTTCTTTGCCATCTTTAAGAAAGAAGGTTCTGAGACATCCTTTTTTCGTCAATCCTACGAAGTTACAAATATCACCCTCTTGAAATAGAAATTCTTCTTTATAAACTTTCCTTAATTCAAGAAGAGGTTCAACAAGAGTTAAATCAACTTGGCATTGTGGGAAAAGTTTTTTAACAAATAAATGTAGCGACTCATACATTTACCTAGTATATGTTCCTTGATAAATTCTAGCTAACTTTCAGCTTTTTTTCGAGGGGCAGGGCTAATTCATTGTGTTTAGAGAATATTTGTCACCCTATATTTTCCATTAAGTAACTGTGGCAAGATATAGGATATTTCAAAGGATATAATTTTTCTCCCGTGACAATTAATTAGTCCTGCTGCCTGCAAAGGGGATTTAAAATCAAAAAAAATTAATCTAACTCTTCCTCCCCAATATCGCTGATTGGAGCAGGTACAGCTATAGGCGATCGCAAATCCTCTACCATTTCTTGTATTTCCAATGGTGGAGGAGGTGTCATCCGAGAAACTACCAAAGTCACAATAAAATTTAGTACCATACCCACAGTGCCAATACCTTCAGCAGAAATTCCAAAAAACCATGTTGGCATTCCCGCAAATTTGACACCTATAATATAGATAGTAGTAAACAATAAACCTACTACCATACCAGCTATCGCTCCTTCCCGGTTAGTACGTTTATCAAACACTCCTAAAATAATCACCGGGAAAAAACTAGCAGCAGCTAAACCAAAAGCAAAAGCTACCACCTGAGCAACAAACCCTGGTGGGTTAACTCCAAAGTAACCAGCAATAGCAATAGCAAACCCTACCATTATTCGCCCTACCATTAACCGTCGCGCCTCCGATGCTCCTGGATCGATCATCCGATAATAAACATCATGGGCAATGGAACTAGAAATTACCAACAACAAACCTGATGCTGTAGATAAAGCAGCAGCTAATCCTCCTGCTGCCACTAAAGCAATTACCCAAGGAGCGAGTTTAGCTACTTCTGGTGTAGAGAGAACAATAATATCCCGATCAATCTTAATTTCATTAGTCTCTGTATCTGGACTTAGTTGAAAGCTACCATCATTATTTTTATCGGTAAATTCTAACAAACCAGTATTTTCCCACTTTGTTGCCCAGTCTAACTGTTGCACTTCCTCCACAGTTTTGTTATGTAAACTCTCAATTAAGTTGTATCGGGCAAAAGTAGCTAAAGCGGGTGCGGTTGTATACAAGATAGCAATAAACAATAATGCCCAACCAGCAGAATATCTCGCTGCTCTTACATTAGGAACCGTATAGAAGCGGACAATAACGTGAGGTAAACCAGCAGTTCCCACCATCAACGCAATAGTGATAAACAAAACATCCAACATACTTTTGTTAGTAAAAGCAGCGCTGTATTCTTGGAAACCCAAGTCTACCTGAACCTGATTGAGTTTTTCGACGATATCGCTGAAAGTAAAAGCAAATTGAGGAATGGGAATACCTGTAATAACTGTTGCAATAGCAATAGCTGGAATCAGATAAGCAATAATTAGTACAGTATATTGGGCAACCTGAGTCCAAGTGATGCCTTTCATCCCACCTAAGATAGCGAAGAAGGCAACAATAATCATTCCAATAACAACACCAGTCTCGATATCAACTTGCAAAAATCGACTGAAAACAATACCGACACCACGCATTTGCCCAGCAACGTAAGTCATGGATACGAATATAGCAGCGATAACTGCAACGATCCGGGCAATATTTGAGTAGTAGCGATCGCCTACAAAATCAGGGACTGTATATTTACCAAACTTCCGCAGGTATGGGGCGAGTAGTAACGCTAATAATACAAAACCTCCAGTCCATCCCATCAGATAGATTGAACCATCATAACCCAAAAAAGAAATTAACCCCGCCATGGAAATAAATGAGGCGGCAGACATCCAGTCGGCACCAGTAGCAGCACCATTAGCAATAGCAGGTACACCTTGATCGGCGACAAAAAAACCTTTACTATCTTTAACTCGCGATCGCCATCCAATGTACAGATAACCCATAAAGGAAATAGTAACGAATATAAATGTCCAGACTTCTGCACTCATTTAGTCTCTCCTGTCAGAATTAGATTTTTTATCAAGTTTGTCCATGTTGTATTTTTTATCAAGTTTATCCATTTGAATGGCGTAGGTAAAAATTAAGATTACGAACACATAAATTGAACCTTGTTGTGCCATCCAAAAACCCAAGGGGACACCGAAAAATTGAATTGCATTTAAGGGTTGAACTAATAAAATGCTAAAAACAATTGAAACTAAAGCCCAAACTATTAGCAAGTTTCTGATTAATGCTGTATTAGCACGCCAGTATGCTCGACGTTGTTCTTCGTTCATTTTTTAAGTTTTTGATTGATGATAGATATTTTTATCAGATTTTTTACCCAAAATCTGATTAATTTAGGACTTACGCAAAGAAACCCGGTTTTGAGAAGAAATCTTTAGCTAATAGCTGAAGCTATTTCAAAAGCTCTATACTTCTGACTTCTCACTTCTGACTTCTGACTTCTGTAAAACAGGTGGCTTGGCTCGATTCCAAGTATATTATTAAAGCATTATTTGATATTTGGAAAAAATGTAATATTAGTTATCATTTCTGTAGGTTTTATATGGTTATATTAATCTGGGAATTTAGAATATTTGCAATATAAATTAATTCAATTCTTAAATAATAAATATTTACAGCAATTTATTAGATTGAGAAACTTATCAAACGATTCTAAATTTATGAAGTATTTTTATGCTGAACAGTCTTAAATCGCGAAGGTAACATACAGCACTTTTCAGATAGATAGACTTTACGTCACAATCAAAACCTTATAGGGACTTTCTATAGAACGTCCCTATAATGGTATACTCATGAAAACCACTGTAAATATTGGATGTAAATAAATCAACCCGACTTCTCCTCAGCTATAATGAAGTTTCATCAAGAAATGGTATTTATGTAGCAGATTTTTCCCAAAACTTAGGAGTAATATAGACTGACAGTTAAGCAGAAAAAAAGTATTGCTAGTAGTATGATATAAAATTTTTCTTTTAAGTTTTAATTTGCTCTTATTTAGCTCTTGCAAAAATATTTCAATAAGTATATATTTGCTATATATCGTAGATATACCAATTAAAGTAAAGGTTAGGACATTTCTCAATTCTTAAACTTAGTTAGGGATTAGTTCTAAATTCTAAATTCTAAATTCTAAATATGGCCTTCTATAACCATGATTCACTTAAGTCTGAACTTAACCAAAGAGGCTGGCGTTTAACTCCTCAAAGGGAAACTATCCTACAGGTGTTTCAACGTCTACCTCAAGGCAAACACTTAAGTGCAGAAGAAATATATCATCTGTTGCTACATCAAAAGGAACAAATTAGTCTGTCTACCATTTACCGGACACTACATTTGTTGACAAAAGTAGGTATTTTGCGGGAACTAGAACTAGCAGAAGGACATAAACATTACGAGATTAACGCCCCTAACCTTCGTAAACATCACCATTTAGTCTGCCTTCAATGTCATAAAACCTTTGAGTTTAATGATGATTCCATACTGAAAATAAGTAAGAAGCAAGCTCAAAAAGAAGGTGTTGAAATGTTAGACTGTCAACTAACAGTTCATACTATTTGTATAGAAGCTGTACGGAAAGGTTGGCCTGCTTTAGTAGCTAGCAGTTGGTCTTGTCCAAGAACTAACTTAGGAATCAAGTCTAACTCAAATCATCAAAAGGCAACTTTGGAGGAGGAGGGGGAACTACCAAACGTTCAATAACTGCTTTATGACTCTCGCGGTTAGTTTGGACTTCTGCAGCGATCGCCTCAAACTTAACTTCCAAACAACCATAAGCAATATCCAGTTCCGTAATTACCTCTAGTTGCCCCATTCCATTTGGAATAAAATCAGTTAACCAACGTGGTCCAGATACTATTGTTTGAGCTTGGCGATCATAAACCCAAATCTTAACATAAATGCGAGGTAAACCTTCCGGTAATTCTACCCTAACTTTTACCGCTCTTCCAGCAATCACATCTTTAGCCAGCACTTCTAAATCAGGAACTGGCACTAGTTCCTCATCAGGTAAAATATAAGTCTGTGTAGAAATTGATTCATCCTGCTCCTGAGAAATATTATCTAAACCAAAATTCCATTGTTTCTCTTGGTTTGGTAAAATTTCTTCTAGTTGTTCATCTTCTACCACAAATTCTTGGGCTTCCCAATTAATTTCATCATTATTTTCACTAGCAAACTCCTCATCATCAACCATTACACTTATAGAATCATTATCCTGTAATTCTTTTTCAGTTTTTTGGTTAGAGTCTGATTTATTCTGTAATTCTGTACCCTTGTCTGTTTCTTCAGTTGGTGACAAAGAAGAAGCCTTCATCCATTGCAACAACTCAGAATCATTAATCAAAGAATAAGCCTTGGAAAAGAATCTATCCTCCAAGTTCAAAGCCTTAAACTCCTTGTTTATAGGAGCAAATTTTGTGGGAAAGGGTACGAGATTTTGCTTATTGTCATCTGCTTCCTCTTGGTTAATAGTTTCCGACTCTGACTTTTCTATTTCTGCTTGTGAAATTGTTTGCTCTTCAGGCCGATCCGAATTTCTCCAAACATCATCCATTTCATCTGGATCTTTAGGAGTATTTGACTTAGCCAATAAATCATTGATTTGAGTCGCATCTTTAGCCACATTATCCGGTAGTGGATTTCCAAATATTGGTAATTCTAGTGATTCGGGATCTGACTCACCTGTAATAGGTTTATATATTTGTGGTGGTAAAGGTTGATCTTTATCTGTTTTCTGCTCTGGTTGAGTCTGATTAATTTTTTCTACTAATTCCAGAAAAGAATGGGGTTTTTTCTGTGGCTTTATTCCGGCTAAAGTTTTTGTTTTTGGACTCATTCCCTGATGCCCATCTTCAACAAAATTATCATCAATTGCGGCTAACAAATTCTGCAGTGGAGCTGTAATTGTGAAAGATTTATTAGCGAGAGTATTCGTAGGATCTGTGAGAATAATTTGTCCTAATATTAGACGAGTTCTAATATTTTCTGGCACATTAATTGTACAGGCAAATATAATAGGTGGTATTTGCTCTGGCAGAGTTTGCTCTACTTCAATTAAAATTTCTGAAGTTTGAGGATTACGCAAACAAATTTTTAAGTTTCCATTGACTATCGGAGTATTATTCTGTGCAATGGCAGCATCTTTTTTTGTTAGATTATTCTGCAAAGGCAGGTGATTAAAGCCTTCATTAGATTGAATATTCTGATTTTGATTATCAATAATTATCTGCCCAGATATAATTAATGCTTCTCCTGGTTGAGCAATATAAGATGCTCGATCTAAAGTTAGCTCTAAAGGGAAATTTACAGTAGAGTTAATTTGGTCATTAGTATCTATATTTGTTTCTTTATTTATCTCTAATTCTATTTCTTCCTCTTGCTGAAGTTGCCCCAATATTGATGAATTATTTATCAGAGTTTCGGTTAGTTCTTTTAATTGATTCTCTATATTTTTGCCTTCTTGGTTTTGACTTGAAATATTTGGCTGTTCTTGTTCACCACTATCTAGTAAATCAGTGATATTTTCCATAATCTCTGATTCTTCAGATAATGCTTTTGATTCATCTTGAACCTGACCATCTAATAATTCTATTTCATCTGATTTAATTACCTCAAGTTTTGGCAATTCAGAATTATTTTTGACTGTATTTTCTTCCAAATTAATTGCCACTTCATCTGTGTCTACTTGACCTGAAAAAAACGATATATTTTCATTAGTAATTAAGTCCTTTGGCTCAGGTTGAGAATTTGCTACTATATCGGGTTTCTGATTCTGTAGTTCTAGTTGTTGTGAAAAATCTGAAGTATCATACTCTGTGGGCAATACTTCTAGATGGACAATATGTTGCTTTGTTTCTTTTGATGATGTGGTTAGTTTAGCTTGACAACGAAATTCCCACTTACCAGGCTTGAGGCGGGTAAAGGGGACAATAGATATGAGACCTTGAGAGTGAGTACGACTAGAACGTTTATGAACTCGCCTTATAGGTGGGATTTCTTCAGTAGAATCGTGAATAATGCGAATCTGGACTTCTGTATTGGCTATATGGGTATTAGCCACAATGCGATAGCGACCTTCTAGAATTTCTACATCGGCTGATTCTAAAGGTAGCCAGGTTTGGTCGCCTTCTTTCTGTAGCAAAAATTCCCAGTCTGACATCTACGGCTACAGCTTTACTTTACAAAATATATCTTCTTAAGTTTATCTCAAAATTATTATTTATTTAAGTAATTTTAGGCAATCAAGTCATAATTTCTTTAATCTTAAGATTTTCTTGATTTTTATAATCATAAATAATTATTTTTGTCAAGATAAAATGCGGATTTGATATTAGACCTCTCCCAGAAAGAGGAAGTAGGGAGTAGAAGGAAAGAATTAGTAATTTCTGCCTATGGGATTGATTTGATTTTTGATTGTCAGAGATGTCTATTTTAGGAAGGTTAATCTCCCACTCCTGCTATCAATTATTAAAGAGGTAATCATACATTATATCATGTCCGCTGGTATGGTTTGTGTAAAATTTGGGGAAATATTTACTATATTTAAGCTTCTTCCTTCTTCCTTCTTCCTTCTCTATAAAATACCGATGCTTTTTAGGTGAAGATGAAAATTTTTTATAGCAAATTAAGCGGATTTGATATTAGACCTCTCCGAGAAAGAGAAAGTAGGGAGTAGAAGAAAAGAATTAGTAATTTCTGCCTATGGGATTGATTTGATTTTTGATTGTCGGAGATGTCTATTTTAGGAAGGTTAATCTCCCACTCCTACTATCAATTATTACAGAGGTAATTATCCATTATTCATTATCCATTATCAATTAATTAAGAATTCCAACCCAAAGTTGTTTCTATTTCAGTTGCTAGAGACATAGGATCGAAGGGTTTAGTAATTACTCCATTTACTCCCAGCTCAAAAAAATGACGCTTATCATCTGAGCTAACTTTAGCTGTCAGGAAAATTACTGGAATTTGCTTAGTGGCTTGATTAGCTCGTAATTCTTGAAAAGTAGCAAATCCATCTAGTTCAGGCATCATTACATCTAAGAGAATAGCATCTGGTTGTTCTAGTTCAGCTTTAACAATACCTTCTCTACCTGAACTACCGGTAATTACTTGCCAACCACCAACCATTTCTAAACTAAGTTGGGCTACTTCCCTAATATCATCTTGATCGTCTATTAGTAAAATTCGTTTTTTTCTCATCCGACTTCACGCTTGAAAAGTATTAGCTTTTTAACACCTTTGTTACAACAATTGCTGATATAGAAGAAACTTCTTATACCAATTATGCTGCATTAATACTTAATTTGAGAAATACTTTATACTTTAGTATTTTTCTCTAATATCAAGTCTCATTAATTAGCCATAATAAAAATTATATAGCTGTTAAAGAGAGGATATTTTTTCTGAGCGGAATGCTGCAACAACAAATTTTCCCTTGTTCCCCACTCCCTGCTTTCTACTCCCTCAATTTTTTATTTTGCGTATTCAAAGAAACATGATATAACACCTACCACATTTTTTCAGAATATCTAGGAAACTTGAATTAGATTTAGTATTATAGCACTCACTATTACTTTTAGAAGATATCAAAAGCATAAAATTTAGACAAAGTAGGATTTTTCCTTCTAGCTTTTTGTTTCTTCTTCCCAAATTCTACTATCATACAACTTTAATCAAAAATTGGTAAAGTAACAAAAAAAGTGCTGCCCTTTCCCAAAGTGCTTTCTGCCCAAATTTGGCCTTCATGTTGTTGGACTATACTACGACAAATAGCTAGACCTAAACCAGTTCCTCCCTTCTGACGAGAGTCAGAAGCATCAACCTGTTGAAAGCGACCAAAAATACTTTCTATTTTATCAGCAGGAATACCTCGTCCTTGATCTTTAACCATAATTAAAACTTGATAACTAGAATTAATTCTACAAGCTGGTGCTACAGCAATATCTCCTGGAACGCCGGAAGTCAAATTATGGGAGTTATCAACTTGATTTTGACTGATTCGTTGTTTGCTGGCAGTTAACCATACAGTTTTTCCTGTAGAGGAATATTTGATAGCATTACTTAATAGATTAGTCAAAGTTTGAATTAATCTGTCGGCGCATCCCCACAACTTAGTATCTATTGGTGTTACTGATAAATTCACTCCTGTTTTCTCGGCTATAGGTTGCATTTCACTTGCCGCTTGCATCATTAACTCAGAAACATTGCAAGTTTGTTTGACCATTGTAACTTGATTAGAATGAAGACGCTCTAAGTCTAAAATATCGTTAACCAACCTTACCAAACGATCAGTGTTTGCAACAGCAATATCTAGCATTCTTCTACCTCTTTCTGGTGCTTGATTTAGTAATCCACTTTTCAATAAACCTAAAGCACCGTGAATGGAAGCTAGAGGAGTGCGTAACTCATGACTAACTACAGAAATAAATTCATCTTTCATCTGTTCAACGGCAAGTCGATCTGTGATATCTTTAAATGTCACAACCGCACCAGTAATTTTTCCCTGTTCTAGAATAGGTGTACTGACATATTCTACTGGAAAAAATGAGCCATCTCGTCTTCCAAAAAATTCATCAGTAACTTGACAAACTATTCCTTTTTCTAAGGTTGTTCTAACTGGACAAGCTTGACTATTTTTTTCTGTAGAAATACGATCAGTGTTCCTGTTAGTTTCACCTCCATACATTATGAAATTCCAGTCATTATTTACCAGTTCTTTAATTGCATAACCAGTCATTTTTGCTGCAGCAGGATTAACAAAAGAAATTTTACTAAATATATCTATTACACAAATTCCCTCACCCGCTGATTCTAAAATTAATTGATGTTGGTGACGAAGTTGTTCCAAAGATCGTTCTACCTGTTTGCGATCGCTAATGTCACGGGCAATAGTTGATACTCCTATAACATTATCTTGAGTATCTTTAATTGGAGATATTGTTAAGGCTACATCTATATGTTTACCATCTTTTCTCAGATGTACAGTTTCATAATTATCTATGCCGATACCCGCAGTAATATTTGCTAAAATTTGGGGGATTTCATTTGGTCTTTCTGGTACAGCCAACATTGAAATAGAACGACCTTTTACTTCATAAATAGAGTAACCGTAAATTTCTTCTGCTCCTGAATTCCAACTATAGATAATTCCTGCTAAAGTGTTGCCAATTATTGCATCATTAGATGATTCTACTATGGAAGCTAACCTCGTCATAGCTTTTTCTGTTTGCTTTTGCTCTGTAATGTCACGCCCTAAAACGACAATTCCATTTCGTTTTCCATCTTCATAAAATAAGGGAACTTTAATGACATCATAAATTTTTACACTTCCGTCTTTTTTTTGAATTACCTCTTCACTCCTAGACAAAATTCTTTTATTCCATGCTTCTTGATCGCTATGTTGGCAATTTAAAAGAGCTTCTTGATAAAATTTACTGATTTCTCCCAGTTCAGCATCTGATTTACCATGATAATCTACTTTTTCTATATCAAATAATTCTAGCATTGACTTATTAGCTTCTAACCATTTTCCTGTACCATCTTTAAAACAGACAATATCTGGCATGGCATTAATTAAAGTACGAAGCTTTAGAGAAGTTTCTTGGTATGTTTTCACCAGTTCTTGTAAAGCTTTTTCTGCTCGTTTACGTTCCTGTATTTCCGTTTTTAATTTAGCATTACTAGCTTTGAGAGATGCTATTAAATCTGTTTTATTTTTAAGAGTATCTTCAATCATTTTTCTTACCATATTTAACTCAATAATATCAAGAATGAATATTTATTAAAAAAAAAAATTAAATACTTGGAGTGCGTTTGATCCGGTTAAGAATACGAGTGACTAACTCAGAATATCTAAAAGGTTTACTCAGATAATCATCAGCACCAGCAGCAAAAATTTGATTATGAATATTAGAATCTTTGTGAGCTGTAATAAATACAACAGGAATTCCACTCCAATGAGGATCGTTACGAATAACTTTACACAAATCTATTCCGTTAAAATGTGGCATTTCTATATCTAAAATTAATAAATCTGGGGCTGTATCTTCCAAGGTTTTCCAGAAATATCGCTCATCATTGAGAGTAACCACTTTAATTCCCCACTGCATTAGTATGTGTTTGGTAATCTCTAAAGTTGGTAGATCATCATCTACTATCATAACAGTTCCGGGTATCTGATTTTTTCGCCATATATCTAATACTACATCTATTACTTGAGCTGCTGGTATTTGTTTTGTTAAATATGCTGATGCCCCTAATTTAGCAATTTTTATGCGATCGCTCAAATCACCTTGAGTATTAAGTACAACTACTGGTAAAAATGGCATCTGACTAGAAAATTTTGCTAAGATTTTTTCAGCATTGCTGGCAATTTCCAGGTCTAGTAAAGCCACATTGGCAGAAAATAATAAATCTTGGCAATGAAAGTTGCAATTATGATTAATACAAGCATCCATATCTGTAAGTAATGTAGAATTTTTCACCACCATAGATTGTACTTTTTTAGTAGTAGCTTCCTTAGTTAATTCTTTGGCTAATAAATTATCTTCTAGTATTAACAATAACTTGCATTCTTGGGAAAAATTATTTGTATAACTTAAATAAGTTTGTGTAGAGGATTTAGCATCAAGATATTTCAGTTCCTGATTTACACTTTGTTTATTATCAATCTTACTACTATGCCCATCTATCTCATTGCGTAGAGTGGTAAGTAGTTTAGATATATGAGAAATTTTTGTGGAATCAATAGGTAATTCAGATGCTAATAAAGTTTCTATTTCTCTAGATAAATCTGACCCATGATTCAAACCAAATGTACCCAGAGATCCTACTAATTTATGAGCTTCTTGTTGTGCTTGATGTTGCAAATTAGTCTCTAGTTTTCCATTTTTTCCAGCTATTATTGCTTGTTCTACTAGATCAATTCGCTCAGTTATACTTCCCTTAACTCTATCCCAAATTGTATTTATCGAGTTTTGTAAATTTTCTTTAGGTTGCTGAGATATATTATGTTGAGATTTATCATGTTTTTTCCTTTTTTTTGGTGGTAAATTATTCTTTTCTTGTTTAAGCCTATAGCCCAAACCATAGACAGTTTCAATTAAATCAGTGGGAGCATCTACTGATTTTAATTTGTGCCTTAAACCCTTAATATGTGCTCTAACAGTATCTTCTGTGGGTGTATCTTCTAAATCCCAAACCCGATCTATAATTACACTACAACTAAATACTCTTTGGGTATTGTGCATCAACAGATTTAGTATTTCATATTCTTTAGGAGTAAGATTTAATTGCTTGTCATTGTAACTAACTTCACAACTTTGAGGATTTAAACATAAACTACCCCATTTTTTGATTACTGAAGCAGGGTCATTTCCCCGTCGTAATGATGCTCTAATTCTAGCCAAAAGTTCTTCCAAATTAAATGGTTTAACTACATAATCATCAGCTCCAGCATCTAAACCCTTGATCTTATCTTGACTGTTGTCGCGAGCTGTTAAAAGTAGAATAGGAATTTTTTTATTAATAGAGCGCAACTTTTGACATAGGGTAATACCATCTAACTTTGGCAGCATTACATCTAATAAAATCAAATCATAATTAAAAGCTTTAGCTTGGTGCCAACCTGCTTCACCATCTGTTGCTATATCAACAACAAAAAATTCTTTAGTTAAGGCATCAGCTAAAGTTTCGGCGATAATTTGATCATCTTCTACAACTAAAATTTTCATTGATTGGCTGTTTTAATTAATTGTAGTTACTGTTATTTTAATCAACTTTTTTAGTAAATAAGTTTTATTTAAGAAATAGCATTTATAAAATAGATGATATACAGCATTTTATAAGTTTAGAAAACACCAATTATGGGAACATTAGAGGAGAGATAAAATACTGTATTCATTTATCAAATAAGTTCCATAGTAGAGTAATTTGTTAATATTTACATATCTGATACAACTAATAGTGTTTCAGGGAATTCATGCTCTTAAAATTCACAAATCAAAAGTAATATTTGATTATCTCAAAAATTTACTATACACTAATTCATGGGATTTTTTTTCACATCATAAGTTAGAAACTATTTTTAACATCTTTCAAGTAAATTTGTGTAACTTTAGATAGTTTTTCCTCCTAGCTCAGAACTACTAAAACACAGTTTATTACTTCTAATAAGCAAATTAAATAAGTATATTATTAAGTGATAAAATATATATTTTTGCCGTTCAATTTTTAGGTGTTTTGAGAGAAAGACAGTGGTTTACAAATAGTGATATTTCAAGAAAAGTTCGAGAAGTAATTACTATTCCTTTGAAAGGAGATAATTAGGGCTGTTTTCTGTTCCCTATTAAGATGTTCTCTATTTACACCGTAAATCAATATATCTATAAATGTTAAAAAAATTAATGCCTAGTATTAGTACTATACAAGACCACCTCTTAATAGCTAGCAGTTAACGAAGTCAGAAGTTATTTTTGTAACTGGGATTAAGTGAGCAACCCTCCAAAAACATTTCGCCTTCAAAGGCGAGGTTTTAGACCCAATTATTCTAATGATCTTTTAATTTTTTCACTTATAAATATGATACGAATATTTCAAGATAAGACCCAATTAATTATTTAATTGTTGGTGAAGCTGTGATAAGTTACATTGATAAATTTTCCACCCACATTTAAAAGTAATGTGAGTGGAAAAAAATATGCTTACATCACAGAATTAACTTCAGCAATTTCAGGAATTTCTTCCCTGAGTTTGCGCTCAATACCCATTTTGAGAGTCATGGTAGAACTGGGACAAGAACTACAAGCTCCCTGTAATCTGAGATTAACTATTGGACCATCAATCTCTACTAATTGCACGTTACCACCATCTGCTTGAAGATAGGGTCGTAATTCATCTAATACAGTTTCAACATTTTCCTTAGTAAGTGCTAGTCCTTGAGTCATTTTTTTCTCCTTGTTTTTTTGAATATATTACGGATAGTAGAACTATGGTTTATCCTAACTGACTGAACAGGGGAATAAACTAAAATTTATGATTTTTATACAACTGCTGCTTCTAATAGTTTTATATTAGAATAGTTAAATTCAGTAGTTGTTTTTTGACCCTTTTCTGTCGAATTAACAACTTGGCTAGTCATTATGTAGTAGTTGCCAAATTTTTCATAAGAGTCCTCAAATTCTAGTTCTCTAATTACTTCATTAGTTTGAGGGTTACGGAAAATTGCGTTATAGTCAGTAGCAATACAACCTTCTGGTGTCTCCAAGCTTTTATGAGTGTTAATCACAAAGGCCATCCTACCCATTACTCGACTAACTAGACAAATTTCTTTGCCTCTAACTTTGTAATTTGATCCCATGGCATCCCCTTCAACGAGAATTTCAACTGCACCTGTGTCATCGCTATTTCCTAGACTGAAGCTATTTTTACCGTGGGATGCTTCAAATGATGAACGTTTGCGGTGAGTCACTACGTCCCGTAATTGGGTATAAACACTTTGTTGTACTTCTTCGTCTGGGATACCTGTTACTTCTACGGTTAAGTCTGGTTTGATGCAAATTTGGCCATTGTAGACTTCTGACCCTTGTTTCAGTTCGATATTAGCACTACAACCAGGAAAATTAGAATCCCAAGTGTAGCGATTTTCGTAGGCAGCTTTAAATAAATCACGAGCATTTTGCTCAGTCATAGAAACCTCGTTTTCTAGAAATTTTCTTCTATTATTTTACCATAAAATATTAATTTGGGCATTTAATACTATTGGAAATGAAAAGTATAACAATTCTGTTACAGTAATAATATTTTGGCGCAGATTGATAGTTTTCGAGTCAGGATTTACCAAGTTATAATTTCCATATTTTTCAGTTGATTTTAGCTATTATTTAATTCTTTACATATTATCGATAATTCCTAGAGATATAAAATATTTAACACAAAAAAATTCTACTTATTTATAATCTATTTTTTTTGTTTTACTTTAATTCTAAAAATTACAGGATTTAATTTATTATAAAAATCTGAATAACTTGAGATATATTTTTTTTATTTATTCACAAAAAATCTTTTTATAATTATTAACAATTACTGAAATTAAAAAAGGCGGTAATTTGTAATTGCTACTAAATAAAAAAGATGATATAATTATAAAAACATATTTTTTCCATTAGCCCCCTATTGACAAGCAGAAAAAACAAGGTGGTACTATTAATATGAAACAAGACCTTTCTAACCATGGCTATGAAATTATCAGACAAATTGAACGTCACCAACAGCAGGGAGAAGTTACATATCAGGGACTAGCTCTTAAACAAGACCAAGAAGTTGTCATCAAAGAATTTCGTTTTGCAGATGGTGATGCTAATTGGGCAGGATTTGAAGCTTATGAACGGGAAGTAGAAATTCTCAAACAACTACAACATCCTCGCATTCCCAACTATATTGATGCCTTAGAAACTCCTGAAGGATTTTGTTTGATTACAGAATATCAAGAAGGAAAATCTTTAGCAGAAAGGAGAAGTTTTACCCCAGAACAAATTAAGCAAATCGCTATTTCAATTTTAGAAATTTTAGTTTATTTACAAAAGCATACACCGCCAATTATTCATGGCAATATTAAACCAGAAAATATATTAGTTACTTCCGATGCCAACGGTGATAGATTTCCTACCGCATATTTAATTAATTTTGGTTGTGCGCGTATGGGAATAGAAGAGAATTTAAGTGAGGGTTTCAGTGGTACGCCAGGGTTTATGCCACCAGAACAAGAATTAAATAGCACAGTCACTATTAATTCTGATTTATATAGTTTGGGTGTAACTCTAATCTGCTTGTTGACAGGTACTCCCACTACAGATGTTAAAAAATTAATTGACCGCAACTATCGCTTTAACCTGAAAAAATTAATGCCACAACTGAGTACTTTATTCACTATGTGGCTAGAAAAAATGGTATCTCCTAACGACAAAGATCGTTTTGACAATGCAGCAGCAGCTTTAGCTGCACTCAAACCTATTCCGGTTTTTGGTGATGCTGCTAATTTTAAGAATGTGGCGATGGCAATGCAACCTGTAAAAGCATCTGCTATGGTGGGAGTAGCGAGTATTGCTGCTCTTGCTGTCTTGGCGACAAGTTTAACAGTTTTCCGACAGCAACGATATCAACCGAATTCTCACAGAGCACCAAGACATCAACGGGAAAGGACGATCACCAGATTTTCTGATAACAGTGCAATTGCTCAATTGCGAGCAACTTCAGAATGTTTCGCTTGTAACCTCCGTGGTGTAAATTTGGCAGCTCTCAAACTCGAAGATGCTTATTTACGGGACGCAGATTTACGGAAAGCTAATTTGAGGGGTGTTGAATTTAGAGGAGCAAGATTACAAAATGCGAACCTCAAGGAAGCGCAATTGCAAGGAGCAAATTTTATCAAGGCTAAACTTGAGAAAGCAAATTTATCTCGTGCTAGTTTAGAAGGTGCAAATTTAACCCATTCTGATTTCCAAAATGCCACATTGGAAAGAGCTTCTCTTGGTGGAGCAAGTTTACGTCGAGCAGTTTTAGAAAATGCGAACCTAAAACAAGCAAATTTATCTGGTGCAAATTTGACCAATGCAAATTTGCGTGCTGCTAATCTCCATGGTGCTAATCTTGATGATGCTAATCTCACTAGAGCTAATTTAAAGGGAGCTAATTTAAGAGGAGCTAATTTAAATGGTGTAAAGATGCATCGTGCTAGTCTCCGAGGTTTAGATCTCAGAGGTGCGACTTTAATAGATGCTAGTCTCAGGAGAGTAGATTTAGTAGGAGCAAATTTAGCAGGGGTTAAGTTAATGGGTGCTGATCTTGAGGGAGCTAACTTGAAGGGAGCTAACCTGAAGAATGCTAATTTACTAGGTGCAAACCTGGAAAAAGTAAATTTGGAAGGTGCTAATTTAGAAGGTGCAATTATGCCTGATGGTAGTTTTAATGAGTAGATGGTGAGATATTAGGGGTTTGGTCATTTCAGTTATCAGTTAGCCTCCTAGATCCGAACTTCATTAATAGTACCTCTGGCTTAAGTTAGAGGTACTGGTAAGCGGAATTTTCTTTTTTATCCCCTTGCAAGAAGAGGCTTAATAACTTATTTCATGGTCACAAAATCCCTAGTGAGGCTAAAATTTCCTTGATAGCAATATTTTGGAGGTGACAACAATGAAACTGAATAAAGACGATAAACCATATAGACAATCAAATCAAAGTTTTCCTCTGGTAACTGCTAAACAAAACTGCACTGATTTTAATTCCCTACTTGATTATCTCAAAAATCATCAGCACGAACTCAAGTCTATTCTGAGGAATCATGGTGCTGTGGTTATTAGAGGATATGAAGTGAAGACTCCCGAGCAGTTTCAACAGGTTGGATTTAGTATTTTTCCTAATCTGCAAAATCAATATCCTGGTGGGGCACCTCGTCATAAAGTTGCTGAGTATGTCTGGACTGCTTCTGGTGTGCCAAGTTATCTATCAATTGCTGGTCATACAGAATTATCTTACTCTCCATCAGACAAACCTGCTTATATATTATTTTTTTCGCCTCAAGTTGCTACAAGTGGAGGCGAAACTCCAGTTATTGATATGAAATCAGTTGTATTAGATTTACCTAAACATTTACAGCATAAGTTTTCTCACACCCATTTAGTCACAAAATTTTATTGGGTAAGTACACAGAAAAAATTATTTGATGTGCGATTATGGCAGTGGCCTTGGTTTCGTGATGTTAAGTCTTGGAAAGCTGTATTTAATACTCAGGATAAGGGTTTAGTCGAAACAAAATGCTTGGATACAGGACGACAGACTGAATGGCTTACTAATGATAACTTAATTGTTTCTTGTTCGATGCCAGCAATTAGTTCTCATCCTATTACCTCCGAAACTATCTGGACTGGATGGATCCCTAGGTTTCATATCTGGGGTGTTTGTATTAATGCCTGGTTTGTTGCTAAGTATCAAAGAAAATTCAGGAATTGGTTAGTATTTTTTATCTTATTTTTAATCACATTTGGGCAAATTTGTCTCGAAAAATTGATTCCAAATAATCGCAAATATAGAGTTTTGGATGTAGCATTTGAGGATGGTTCTGATTTATCTTTTTGGGATGTTTATCATATTGTCAAGAGTTATTGGCAAAATACAGAATTATTTTCCTGGCAAGAGGGAGATATAATAATTTTAGATAATTATCGTATAGGCCATGGTAGGCTTCCTTTTACTGGAGAAAGAAAAGTTTATACAGCTTTTGCTTAAGATACATATTAAATGAATAATGTTAAATTTTTCCTAAGTATTCAATTAGGGTATGAAGGTTATGGGATGACAAATAGGGAATTTTCAGGGATTTGTAGTCAAATGATTTTTGCTCAATCTGTTATTAGTTATCGTATTGCTCTAGGAGTCAGAATTCAGGACTCAGGAGTCAGGAGAAATATTGGATTTAAACTCTTGAATTTTTAAATTCGTATTCAATAGAACATCTGTAAGTTGAGGAAGTAATGAGGGTGATTATTGTATAACCGGATTTTATATAATACCTTTGACAAACGTAATTAGCTGATAGCTTAAACTGAATGGTGACAATTTCTCTACCGATAATCATCAATAACATAAATATCATAATTGTTATAAGCTGCTTCATTAGGATTGTGCATTGCTACTCCTAAAATATCAATTTTAAACCCCCTATTTAATATTTGAAGGTAGGCTTGTTGACGACTTGTGTTGACTCCAGCTATTAGTTTAGACATTCCAATAATATTGCTAAAAATTTCACATTCATTCAATAATTTTCCAAAGCTTTCGCTTGAGCAGAACTGAGTTATATCGCTCCGTTTTTTCCCTGAATTAACTGCACCAAATTTAATATAACAATTATTACTTCCTGCTTCGGTATCTGCACCATAATGACAAATAGCAAATCCTTCTAAATTCCCATTTTCCCAGAGAAATAGAGTATCTCCTAATCTCTGATTTGCTACTACTAAAATTTCTGACTGTAAATCCAATCCGGAATAAATATTATTAGTTAATTCTTGACTGGCTTGTAAATATTCTTTTTGTTGTTTTGCGGAAATTTGTGAATACCTAATGCTTTGTAATTGTTGCTGTTTTTGAGAAACAGATTTAGTACAAATAGCAGTTAAAAAACGGGGCATAAAACCAAATTTTTGATAAAAATATAAATGTTGAGGACTGCGGGAAAATGTAAAGAAACAAATCTGTTGGGTTTGCCAATTTCTGAAGCATTCCATTGTCGCTGACATCAGTTTCTGACCTACTCCTTGATTCCAAAAATTTGGATGTACTGATAAAGGACCAAAACCACCAAAACTACCCCATTTAGAAAGAAAATTAGAACCTACTAATTGACCATCTATTTCTGCTGCTAAAGCTGCATTTGGATAAGCATACCAACGCTGCATATAGTTAGTATCACCATAGAATGTCATTGGGTCTGGCAAACCTAAAAATGTACCAAAAGCTAATCGAAATATTTGATCGGCTTCAGATAATTCTTGTTCTTTAAGTAAGCGAATATTAATTTGATTCATTAAATTTTTTTTTGATGATTGGTTGGAGAAAATACTTTAAATTTTTAGTATTTATCAAAACTTAATCATGAGAAAATAAGGAACTAGATTTATTACTCAAAATAGAATTATGATGTTTAAATTTTGACTTAAGAGAAACAGTTAACATATAATAATTACGATTAAAGATGTAATTTCATCCCCGTACATGGAGATTTAAGCCTTGGGTATAGAACTGCGTAGTTATGTATTTATAGACAACTTGCAACCTCAGCACGCTGCCTACATTGGTACAGTAGCCCTTGGCTTTTTACCATTACCAGGTGATACTTCCCTATGGGTAGAAATTTCTCCAGGTATTGAAATTAATCGGATTACGGATGTGGCCCTCAAATCTAATTCTGTTCGGCCTGGGGTACAATTTGTGGAACGACTTTATGGTTTGCTCGAAATTCATTCCAGTCGTCAGGGAGATACAAAAGCTGCTGGTAAAGCAATTTTGCAAGCTTTGGAAGTGCAGGAACGCGATCGCCTGAAACCTCGTATTGTCTCTAGTCAGGTTATTCGTAATATTGACTCCCACCAAGCACAGTTAATTAATCGTAATCGTCGTGGCCAGATGATTCTGGGTGGCCAAACTCTCTATGTTTTGGAGGTCCAACCTGCTGCTTATGCTGCTTTAGCGGCCAATGAAGCAGAAAAAGCTGCTTTAATTAATATCTTACAAATTCAAGCTGTCGGTAGTTTTGGACGGCTTTATTTGGGAGGAGAAGAACGGGATATTTTGGCTGGTTCTCGAGCAGCTTTAGAGGCCATGAAAAATGTTTCGGGTCGAGAAAATTCTGACCAACGTCAAGAATAAATTACAGAATTTTGAGTATTAATTTTCTGGGGTTACATAAATGAGGGATAATTTTAATAGTTTTGGGAAATGGGCATCTTGACCATTCCTGATATTTTCGGATAGCCAGGATGCCACTTATATTCATCCTGCCTTTCAGCAATGCCATTTTTTAGACATACAATTTATCTTAGTTGAGCAATGTTTGGTTAAATCTACATATAGTAGTTTGCAACTTGATCGGGTACAAAATTATGGGGTAGTAGGGAAGAAGGAGCAGGGAAAAGGGTAGAAATTAATTTTAATACTATTTCTCTGTAACAATGCAATTAATAATTATTCCCAATTTTTTTCTGGGGCTTGCATATATCAAGTTATATTAAGTGCATCTTCATAGAAAATTGGTAGTGCCGTGTTAAGGCTTAAATTTTACTTTAGGAAAATGGTACGATGATGATTTTTCAAAGCTTTTAGTCAAAAATATATTCCACTCTTTAAGCTTGATACAAAAGTAGAAAATGTACCTCACTATCCTGAAAAGTGCTGTATTTATTTCTGGAAAAATTGTAATCTTATATAAAATTTATAAAGTCATTTTGTGTAAGCAAATATTGGCTGTATTAGCTAGTATGATAATTGGGTACAGATACTAAAATTTGTATAACCCTAATTTTGTTCAAAATTGTTCCTTAGATAGAAATTGCTAAAAATTTAACAATGTCGGAAAAACTTAAGTTAATGGTTGTTGATGATGAACCTAATAATTTAGATTTACTCTATCGAACTTTTAGACGTCAATTTAAAGTGTTTAGGGCAGAAAATGCTAGTTTAGCTATGGAAATTCTCGAAGCTGAAGGGGAAATGGCTGTAATTATTTCTGACCAAAGTATGCCAGATATGACGGGTATTCAACTTCTCAGAAAAACAAAAGATAGCTTTCCTGATACTGTTCGGATTTTGTTAAGTGGTTATGCAGAAGAACAAATAAATTCTGAAGTTGATGAGATACAACAGGCTGATATTTTTAAATGTGTAACTAAACCTTGTTCTCCTCAAGAACTCAAGGATGTGCTTCAAGAATCTATAGAATTATATAAAACTAAGAAAGGTTTATAAGTCAGAAGAAAATAACTGAAACTTTTAAATATATATAAGGAATATAATGACTAAAAGTTATTGATTTTCGTGGGTTAATTTTTACTCTGCTATAGTGGTTATGATGTTAATGAGATATAGTATTTTTTTGTCTTATTTCTTATCTGTTACCTTATCCGTATTAGCTAGAATTTAAAACTTATATATCTCACTAATTGTAAGTATTCAGCTATTAGGAGTCAGCGTTTCTGTTTTTAATTCTGGACAAATAGCTTTTTTTATGTGAATGAATAAGACACATTCGCTATGGATATTTAATACCAATTATCAAAAAATTTGCTATCGTTTATCACTTTATAACTTGGGAAAATCAAGATTATAAGCCTAGCAGAATTTTTTTTTAATGCCAAATTTAAATAAGATAGTTACACTAAATATCTAACCAAAACTGTTAGTAAATTTGCTCCAAAGTTCGGGAGTAAAAATAAAATGAGACCTTATTAAAAAACTATTTATTATGGTTATCAGACTATTTTAAGTCAAAAAATTCTATTTTTGAGTCTCAGTAAAAATAAATACTAAAATTATTACCTCCTGAATTATGACTCCTGACTCCTGACTCCTCAAAACAAGCATACTGTAGCAATATTTTATGAAATTGCTATAACATACTTAAAAATAAGTAGGTGAGCATAAATAAGCATAACAAGTGTAGGAAAGGTTTAATGGACTCGATGGAAAATATCAAGGCTTTCTCATAACCCTCCCCCTACAATTTTTTAAAGTTTAATTAGACCTACCTACTTAATAAAGGGAATTAAAATACTTGACGCCACTATTTTTCTCTGAGTAAAAAGGCATATTAAATCTAAGAAATGATATTTAAGCTATTTGTTATAACTCTGCCATAGTATACTTAGCTAATCCGATAGATCAACTAAGCTAATACACATTTAAAATGTGTATTAGCAAGTTAGAAGTCAGAAGTTAGAATGAATAAAGATTTTCCCTTAAACAAGGTACAGAACAATAAGTCGTTTAAACGCACAACAGCTTACCTGACTCCTAAGCAATAATCTAAGTATTCATAGCAAAAATTTATTGAATTGGTATAACAATATTTTGTTTAAAGATATTTTCCAAAACTTTTGAAATTTGGTATAGCCTCTTTTCAACAGGATAAATAATTGTCTTAATATGTTGATGATAAATTTTAACAATTACCGACTCCAAAAAATATCAAAATATTGAGATAGAAAATCTAATTAAAATTTGTTAAGATATACAATACTTGATAGCCAATATTAAGAACTTGGCCAAAAAAACTTAACTTTCTGTTAACCTACCTAGGAGATAAATTATAAATGCTAAGATTAGAACATATAAGTAAAATATATCCGACAGGTGTTGTTCTCAAAGATGTTAACTGGGAAGTTAAACCAGGCGATCGTATTGGTTTAGTTGGTGTTAATGGAGCCGGAAAATCAACTCAATTAAAAATTATTACTGGGGAAATGGAACCTACTTCTGGAGAAGTTATTCGCCCTGCAAGTTTACACATTTCTTATCTGACTCAAGAATTTGAAGTAAATCCTAACCGTACAGTTAGAGAAGAATTTTGGACAGTATTTACAGAAGCGAATAAAACTCACGAATCTCTTCTGGAAGTACAACGAGAAATGGAAACTGCTACTCCAGAAAAATTAGATGAACTTATTCATAAACTAGACCGTTTGCAACGACAATTTGAAGCTTTAAATGGTTATGGATTAGATGCAGAAATTGAAAAAATATTGCCAGAAATGGGATTTGAAACAGAGGATGGCGATCGCTTAGTTAGTGCTTTTAGTGGTGGTTGGAAAATGCGGATGAGTTTAGGAAAAATTCTTTTGCAAAATCCAGATGTATTACTTTTAGACGAACCGACTAACCATCTAGATTTAGAAACAATTGAGTGGTTAGAAAATTATTTGAAAAATTTAGTAACTCCTATGGTTGTAGTTTCCCATGACCGGGAATTTCTTGACCGACTTTGTACTCAAATTGTGGAAACTGAAAGAGGAGTTTCTACTACTTATTTGGGGAACTATTCAGCTTATTTAGAACAAAAATCAGAAAATCAAGCAGCACAACTTAGCACTTACGAACGACAACAAAAAGAAATAGAAAAGCAACAAGCTTTTGTAGAAAGGTTTCGTGCTAGTGCTACTCGTAGTACCCAGGCAAAAAGCAGAGAAAAACAGTTAGAAAAAATAGAAGTTATAGAGGCTCCTACCGCAGGATTAAAAACTTTAACTTTTCATTTTCCCCCTGCACCTCGTAGTGGTCGAGATGTAGCAATAATTAAAGATTTAGTTCATACCTATGATGAGAAAATTCTATTTTTAGAGGCAAACTTAGAAATAGAAAGGGGAGATAAAATCGCTTTTTTAGGACCGAATGGTTGTGGGAAATCTACTTTACTGCGAATGATTATGGGATTGGAAAAACCCACAGAAGGCACAATTGAGTTAGGTAAATACAATGTTATACCTAGTTATTTTGAGCAAAACCAAGCGGAAGCTTTAGACTTAACAAAAACCGTGATGGAAACTATCCATGATGAAGTTCCTGATTGGAAAAATGAGGAAGTAAGAACTTTACTTGGTAATTTCTTGTTTAGTGGCGATACGGTATTTAAAAAAGTAGCTGCTTTGAGTGGTGGAGAAAAAGCTCGTTTAGCTTTAGCAAAAATGCTTCTTAAACCAGGAAATTTTATGTTATTAGATGAGCCAACAAATCATCTAGATATTCCAGCAAAGGAAATGTTGGAATCAGCACTAAAAAATTATGATGGAACTGTAATTATTGTTTCCCACGATCGTTATTTTATCTCTCAAGTTGCTAATAAAATTGTGGAAATTCGAGATGGTGAATTTTATCCTTACTTAGGAGACTATCATTATTATCTAGATAAGCTTGAGGAGGAAAGAGAAGCAGAAAGGTTAGCCAAAATGGCTGCGGAAAAAGCTGCCAAAAAAGCTGAAAAAGCTGCCAAGAAAAAACAGAAGGAAAAAGAAAGTAAAAAGTCAAAAGTTAAAAGTCAAAAGTAATAAAACAAGAAGGAGTTAAGCCAGGAAATTATTTATAGAGTATACCCAGTTAGGTCTGTATTGATGGGAAGTAGCAAATGCGATAATTGTATAACCGAATTTCAGATAAAACCTATTACCTAAAACCTTCTTCAATATTCAGTTTAATATTTCGGTAGGATTTTAATTATGTCTATCATTGCTCTTTTTCAAAACACATTTTTACTAAGTAGTCTAATAGTATTTTGGGGTGATTCACAGCCAATACTTAAAGCATTTAATCATACAGTTAATGCCGAAAATAATGTATTAGTGGTTCAAAAATCTGCACCAGTCGCAGCAGAATTACAGGAAATTTTGCCGAAAATAAAAGAGCAAACTCAAGTGCCAATTTTGCTACCTACTAAATTATTAATTACAGGTACAGATAGGAAGATTTATGTTGAGGGTAAAGGTACAAGTAATGGTTATGAAATTACTTTAGCCTTTGAACCTAATTGTAGTGGTAATGCTTGTTCAATTGGTTATTTTAGTGCTCAAAAGGGAGGTAAATCTTTAGAAGATGAATTTAGTAGAGAATTAAGTTTAGTGGAAAACATTAAAGGGTATTTTAGACCCTTAACTTGTGCTGCATCTTGTGCACCTCCAATTATTGGTTGGGAGTATAAAGGAGTGTTTTATCGCATTTCTTTAAAAGGTGTTGGTCAAAGTCCTGAAATTGAAGGAGACACTCTAGGAAAAATGGCTAATTCTGCAATTCAAGCAGGGGCAAGATAAGATTAATTAGGGTTTGCTCAAAAAAGCAGAATTTTGGAGGGGTGGGAAGACTGATATCAAATCCGGTAGCAATAGAGAGTTCCACAGTATTTTCCTATCTCATTGGTTGAAAAAATATCAAAAACAAGATGTATATTTTGTTTTAAGACAAAAAAAATCAACCATGATAAAACGAGGTAAAAAATATTGTTAACTCTCAGAATTAAAAGTAAATATCGGTGAAGCTAAACTGTTATTGAATCAAAAAATTACCAAAATTTTGAAGATAGGAACATATAATCTACTCGTATATAAAAAACAGAAATATCGTCAAAAATATGTTAAATAGCGAGAGGAGAAAAAATATTAAGAATTGATTTTTTTTGGTAACTTAAGCTTCATTCAGGATTGTTCCTGCTAATAAGAGTCTGTTGCTAATTAAATAGAAGCTAGATTTCACAATTCATTTCAGATAAAATTTCTACAACTTAATTTTGACATAGCTCCTGGTGGGAAATAACTACGACTCAACAAAAGTTAACACAAACAGACTCTGTATTATTTTAACGAAGACAAATTAAACCTGATTAACACCTATCTCCAGTAGTCTTTCCAATCTTGCACTTGACCAGTATTCTGTCGGATATGCGATCGCAAAAATAGAATCAAGTCGAATCAACCATGTCACCTGTTTAAAAGTATCATCTTCTTCATCAAATTCATCTGGTGGAACTAATACCATAATTTCTACAAAATCTTCCGTTACACAAATGGGAAGACCATAATAAGTTTCCTCTGCTTCAATGCGGACTTTACTACCATTTTCTAATGCTTCTGTTAATCTTTGATAAAGAAGATTAGGCTTTTTTGACTTTTCTTTTTTAGTCACAATTATTCTCCTTAACTATAAGGTTGCAGTTTAGCACTTTTAATAGTATTAACACACAACTGCACTACTAACTCAGTTGCAGTTGCAGCACTTTGTAATTGAGCAAAATTAAGAGTATCTGGCTGAATATTAGTTTCAGACAAAACTCTCTTAATACCATCATCAGTTAACCGCATTCCTGCTTCCATAAAATCAGTACAAACTCCTTTATGTCGTTTAGTTAATGCTCGACTACGTTTGCACCAAAAATGGCTAATAACATGAAAAACGTGTCCCTTTTTCCAATCAAAACTAACTGCTACTACTGGTGCTTTGTGACGCACTAATAAATCGTGACTGGCAGCTTCAATAGTAACTTTAGGATTAAGAATTTCAATAGGATGACTGCTAGCTTCTAACCACCATTGCGGATCTGCTCCCAATACTACTACTTCTGACCACAAACTATTTAAACTTGCCTCTACAGAAATAACTTCATCCCCAGTATGTTGTTTATTCCAACGAATTGTATTAGGAAAAGCATGGTCAATAAAATTACCTAATGCCCAGTCCGAAGTTACTAACCATTTACCATTTTCTACCTGTTCTCTCAGAGAATTAATTAGTTGATTTTCATAGGAATTAGAACAGTTCACAAATATAATTTTGGCATCCAATTTTTGTGGATTAGGATTTATTTTTACTGGTACTTTTAAACATTTAAAAATTTTTTCAACGTGGTCATAACTACCTGAGTAAACAGCTATATCCTCTTTGGTAATATTATTTAAAATTACTAAATCTTCAGGACGTTGTTCTGCAAATCTTTGCTTTACAGCAACAGCAGCTACTTGATAAGCTTTCTGCATATCTTTCATAGTTTCACCAAACTCTAAAGGGGAGTGGAGGAGTGAGGGAGTAAGGGAGATTGAGCAAAAAAGAAACCGGGTTTATTGCCCTGATTATTTTCAAATCACAAAATTTTCTGGATAAACCCGGTTTCTACTTCATTAACAGATAATGAAAACTATCTCTAATTATCAATTATCAATTATCCATTATCCATTATTACTTATCATTACGCACTGGCAAAGAAGTCTCCATAATTTCCATCAACAACTCCAGTCGTGAAGGGTGAGACAACATTGGTACCAAGTTAGGCAGAGAGTAGTAGTCACCTTTGAAACTAAAAGTTTCCACTGGCACTTGCTTCTGCTTCAGTTGACTTTCCACATAGTTAGAAGCATAATTACCCAAACGCACGATAACCACATTTGGCATCACCGCCAACTCACGACAATAAGCAGTATAAGCATCAGCAAAATAAGGTGAAGTATTTTCTCCTTCATCTGTCACCAGAATAAACTGCTCAACAACTTGCTTTTTGCGTCGCATTGCTTCTACAGCACAACCACAACTTGTACCTCCACCTGCGCGAATATGTTGGAAACCACGTTCCCAGTCACTCAACTCTGTACCTTCTGCAGTCACAAGGTAAGGCATAGTATCAAAAGCGTAAACAAATAGTTCGGCTTCAGTAATACCCGAAATTAGAGAAGCTAAACGCTTACCAACTTCGATCGCCTTTTCCATGGAACCAGACTTATCCACCAGTAAAGCAGTTGGGAGAGAAATTTTACCGCGCTTTTTGACTTGCTCGTTAGTCACCTGCTCCAACTTGGCAGCAGTTTCCGCATCAACCGGGGAAGCATCGGCAGCAACTTTAGCTTTATAAGCAGATACGCGATCGCTCTTTTGTGCCTCAGTCAATTTCTTATCTATTAATGTCTTTACCTCTGGGTGTTCCATTGCTCCACGAGCAGTCAGAGATTTCAGGTTATTGATAATTTCCTGGGGAGACATAGAATTAATCAACGCTACTAATACAGTAGGTGTTAATTTTTTTACTGCTCCTACAGCAATAGTATAGGGAATGTTGTGTTCCACTATTAAAGCTGCTTGCTCTGCTGCTGTTTCTGTTTTTGCCAACTGCTTCAGCATGAAAGCCAGACTATCTTCTGGAGGTCTTTCCTTAAATAAGATAGCATCAGCGCGAGAGTTAGGTTTAATGTGCAAAGTAGCATATAAATGCTTCATTGCCTTGCGGTTACGGATAGCTGCGCGGTCGAAAAATTCTGTATTTTGTTCGCGCTTGCGCAAATAACGAGTAACAGCAGTCCGTGCGGAACGTGGCATTTTATTTTGCTGTTGTTTCATAAAGTCTACAATGCGTGACACCTGATAAGGTGGGAAGTTTTGTAGCATTATAAAACCTGCATCTCGGTGTTCTGTAAGATTACTTGTTAGCAAGTTTCCTAGAAAAACTTCTTTATGGTCTCGCACATCACCGTTTTTTTGATACCAAACTGCTAAATGTCCGTAAAAAATTGGGTCTAACTCAACAATTAATTGATGAATTTCTGCTACTTTTTCTAATTGACGGTGAGGAGTAGTTAGCAGACTATTGAGCATTTCTAGACGCAAGTCATGTTCATCTTTATTCATATTGGTTTTATTCATTTTAACTACTTCCTTATTCAGTTATCAGTTAATATTTTCAAGTGAAGGTTAAATGTAAAAATGATCGTATACTTGATAACCTATAACTACTTGATATTAACTGATTTAATTACAAAAAAATAAACTTTGAATAGACAATTATCGTTGGCAGTTTTGCGGAGTATTAATATTGATATTTATAATGAAATACACCGCGCAAGTTCAGAGATTTTTGTACTTATAAGCTCCCCAATAAGTTGTATGTAACCTCTCTATTTTAGGGCGCGAACTGTAAATAAAAGCTTGTAGTAGGGCTTCAGCCCGAAGATAGATAGGGCTGAAGCCCTACTACAAACAAAAATTTTTTGAGCGGTTAGTTATTTAGACATAATATTAGTGTTTAAAGATAATTCAAAATTATCAATGAAATTGGTCAAAAGGTTTTAAATCTGGTTTTACCCAATTTTTGCGAGCTTCCCAAGACATCAGGTATTCTCTACTGTAATATTCAAAAGGTAAAGCTGCATTTTCGTAAAGGTTGACTAAATTATTTGCCATTTCTACAAAATAATTATTGGCTGAATTAATAGCTACATATTGCCGAACAATTTTTACCCAAAACATTGTAATTGTTTCATGGTAACCACTATTTTTAGTCATTTCAATACCCAGAGATGCGTTATATTTTTTGATGCGATCGCGAATATTATTTATAGCCTCTGATTCTGAGTAATTAGTCAAATACCATAGAGCCACAATCAAATGTGCCCCATGAGTCCAATTGCTTCTTGGCAAAGTACAATTATTAAATTCTTTGACAAGATTTTCTAATTCATTACTGCTGAAATCAATAGTTTGATTAGACATACTAAAATTATTTCAAAGAAACTGTTGCTCCTAATTCTTCTAACTTTTGCTTAATCTGTTCAGCTTCTTGAATATTGACATTAGATTTAATAATTTGGGGTAAATTATCGACTATTTTTTTTGTTTCCTGTAAACTTTCAAACAGATTTAAACTGCGTATCTCCTTAATAAAAGATATTTTTTTATTAGCAGGAAATTGCTCTAAGACAACATCAAAAATAGTTTGTGGTTCGGGAATATATTTCCGATCGTCGTCGAAATTAGGAGGAGGTTTTATTACAATCTTAGGTTTGGAACTTACTTGAAAATAATCTTCTATTTGTTTCACCAATTCTGTAGCTTCCAACATTGTAATAGATTTGAATTTTTCCAATATTTCATCAGTTTTTATAGACATGATACTTTCTTCATATAATAAAAATTTTATATACTGAAAATTTATCGACCAATTACTTAAAATAAATACTTTACGCAAGTCAAAAAAGCTGTTTCTTCATACGCAGGATTTGAACCTGCGAAATCCTTTTTTGGATTTGCTTGATTATGAGTCAAGTGCCTTAAACCACTAGGCTAGTATGTAAGCTTTTTCTGTTAGGGCGCAAAGTAAATATTTTGATTTTTTATTAAATATTCGTAGGGTGAATAAGTGTTGCGATTGACACTAATATAAAATCTTATAATTTTTGCCGACTCTAACTATTTTGTAATTTTCTGTAAATCTGTATAATTTTTTTTAAATGACCTTTTCTTTATTTAAAATCATCTCGCACAAGTCAAGAAAGCTATTTGTATACACACAGGAATTACACCTGCTTTTTCTTGAGACCAAATCAAGCGCCGTTTGGCTAGTATGTAAGCTTTCCCAGTTAGGGTGCGAGATGAAAATTAAATTTTTGATAATTTATATTTAATTATATAAACTGACATTTTTTTTACATTAATATTTGCTCTAATCATTCGTAAAACAGACTCATAAAGTCGATTTGCTCCCATTACACCAAGTCCCCGGAGGCAAAAAGTTAACAATTATCAATAAAATCTTAGACAATTTTTAAGATAAAAAAATTTATTAACTTTCAGTAAAATACTTCGCACAAGTTGAAAGAGTAATGAATACAATACAGCCGTTATTATCAGTTTTCAACCTGACAGTGAACCCGCTAATCTTTATCTCAGAGAGACTTAGAAAGCTTCGCTATTTCAGTCGCCCGAACATCCCTACCTTAGGACCGTTAGAAAATGTATGTATACTTTATCAGTTGGGGTGCGAAGTCTTTTCAGTTATCAGTCAAAGTTTAAATTTTTTTATTCCTATTAGAATAGTTAAAAATCACTTCGTACAAGTCAAAAAAGCTGTTGATTCATACGCAGGAATCGAACCTGCTACACTTTGTTCTTGAGACAAATGCTCTACCAAATGAGCTAGTATGTAAGCTTTTTTTGTTAGGGCACGAAGTGATTTTTAACCACTATTATTATGCTCCGCACAAGTCAATAAAGCGTTTGACACTAACGCTCTATCCATTGAGCTATATCCCCACAAAATATTCAAAGAGGGGATAGTAGGACTCGAACCTACAACCTTTGGTTTAGCAGACCAAAATGTATGTACACTTTACAAGTTAGGGTACGGAACATTATAGCTTTCAGCATTCAGCTATTAGCTGTCAGCTTTTTCTGCGGAATCCTACGCAAACAGAATTAAGACTCTACTTTTAAGGACAAGTTTTAAAATAAATCACTTTTGTAGTAAGACTTTATTCTGGCTTAATTAATAAAGCTTTTATGCTGATAGCTGATGACTGAATACTTACATTTTATTTAACCATAAACTGCTTCGGGACGAACAATTAAATCCCCACTTGGACGATGATCTAAAACGTAGGAATTAAAGCGTTCTTTACCCACATCAAAATATTGAGCTAGGCGTTCTTTAATAGCATTTTCTTTCATATTTTCTGTGATGCCTAGTTGATTTTCTGTCACATCATAAGAACGCCCTTCAAATCTAATATGAACCATATCAACACCTCTCGATTTTTTATCTAAAGAAAACAGAATATTTTTCTAGTTGATTTTATACTTATTGCTAGTTAATAAAAGACTGATAATATTGCACTATCGAATTTTAAAAAAACTCAAATTTCACAAGTTTAAAGTCAGCATAGACAACTCATATTTTGTCTAATACAGCGGTTCCTATTACTATTAAACATCTCCAAAAATTCTCAACATTTAGTCACAGCAAAAATTTAACTTCTGACTTCTGACTTCTAACTTCAGTTATACCTGATGGATATTTGTGAAAATTTTGATTAATTATTTAGTTTTCAAGGTGCAGATATGGCTTGTTTCTCTAGAGGTTGTTTGCCTCTCCTTTAAATGCCATATTTATATACTACATAAATAATACATAAAGTGTCAAGGGGGTAGAAAATTTTTTTTTGAGGAGATTGAAAGTTAACTATATCAATAAATATAGAGAAATTACAGTTCGTGAAATATAGATATTCTGCTAAAAAGCCTCCATAAAATCTAAAATCTAAATCTAGATTCTATACCTCAAGAACATAGTATTAAACAGTAGTCCAAAATTATTAGTTTTATTTAGGAAAATAAGATGAGCGAAAAATCTGCAGCAGTTGTCATGGGTGTTGGTTCAGAAGAAGGTTTAGGTGCGACACTTGCTAAATATTTTGCTAACCAGGGTTTGCACGTTTTTGTTGCTAGTCGTAGCGGAGATAAACTACAGTTAATTGTCGAAAAGATCGCACAACAAGGTGGAGGCGCAACTGCTGTCGTTACTGATGCAACAGTCGAACAGGATGTCGAACAACTATTTGCAGTCGTGGAAAAAGCAGGTTATCCTATTGCTCTTGCTGTTTACAACGCTGGTAACAATATTCCTGCACCTTTATTAGAAACAGACAGCGAAACCTTTATCAACCTTTGGCAACAAAATTGTTTTGGTGGGTTTTTATTTGGAAAACAAGCGATCGCTACCATGAAAAAGCGACAACAAGGTACTCTTTTTTTTACAGGAGCGACTGCTTCCTTAAGAGGAAAACCACCTTTTACAGCTTTTGGAGTAGCAAAAGCAGGTTTGAGAGCATTAGCTCAAGGCATGGCGCGAGAATTTGGTCCTGAAGGTATTCATGTTGCTCATATAATTATTGATGGTGTTATTGATGGGGAAAAGTCTCGCACAAACTTCCCAAATTTTGTTTCCCAAAAAGGTAAGGAAGGTTTATTACAACTTGATGCTATTGCAGAAACCTATTGGGCTATTCACCAACAACATTCAAGTGCATGGACTCACGAACTTGATTTAAGACCATTTAAAGAGTCTTTTTAAAGAGTAGAAAATTAGCTCGAAAATCAAAATTTAAAAGTTAAGATAAATAGTTTGATATAAATAACTTTTTTACCTTTAAAAAAGCATTTTTTAATCTTGTTTAGTATTGCATAATGGCAAGATACTAAAAGTGCTTTCTCCTTTTTTTCCAAATTCTTAATTCTGCCAATGCTAAAAAAACTTTACGTCAACAACTTTAAATGTCTGGTCAACTTTGAAATTAAATTCTCAAATATAAATTTACTACTAGGAGCAAATGGTTCGGGAAAAACAACAGTTTTTGAAGTTTTGCATAAACTCCAAAAATTTATATTAGGAGAATTTGAAACTACCGGAAAATATTATCAAGTCTCAGAAATTTTTTATGAGCAAGATTTAACTAGATGGCAAAACTCACCTGTTCAGAAATTTGAATTAGAAATTGCAGGAAACGGAGACACATATTTATATGTTCTAGAAATTGAATATCCATATAATTCTTTTCCCAAAATGCGTTCTGAAAAATTGACCTTTGATAAAAAACTTCTATTTGAGTTTGATATCCAGGAGACTTTCGGAGAAATTCCTTATGCAAGACTATTTAATGATTACTCTAGCACCAAAGGATCTATGCTTACTTATTTTGATTTTTCGCGCTCAGGAGTAGGTTTTGTTCCTGAAAAACCAGACCAACAAAAACTTACTTTCTTTAAAAAGTTAATTGCCAATTTTTTTATTGTTCAAATAAATCCTTTTGCTATGACTACAGAAAGTCGTCAAGAGGAAAAACATCCTAATAGAAATATGTCAAACTATGCTGCTTGGTATAGTCATCTATCTCAAGAATTTCTCAATCAAATATTTGAACTTACAGTAGAATTGCAAAAAATAATCAAAGGTTTTAATTCTTTCCAAAATCAAAAATCTGGAGAAGCCAGAATTCTTTCGGCAATTTTCAACCTTCCTACTAAAACTTCTTATAAACTCAACGAATTATCAGAAGGTCAAAAAACATTAATCGCCCTATACACCTTACTATTTTGCACTCCAGAAACAGATTGTACTTTATGTATTGATGAACCAGAAAATTTCTTAGCTTTACCAGAAGTACAACCTTGGCTAATGAAACTTTTTGACTATTGTCAATCGAATCAAAAACAAGCATTATTAATTTCTCATCACCCATCTTTAATTAACTATTTAGCTAGTAATTCAGGTTATTGGTTTGAAAGACAAGAGAACCAACCTGTGCGGGTACAGAAAATTGTTGAAGAAGATGAAGAAGGTTTATCAATTGCCAAACTAATAGAACTTAGATGGATTTATGATGATTGAATAAAAATTATGTTTAAAGAAACCGGGTTTGTTGAACGTAAAAGTGAGTATTGTGGGGGATTTAATACAAACCCGGTTTCTATCTTTTGATTTGATATTACTTCTAAATTAATTTTGCTAAAAATGACTAAAGTAACAATTTTGTGTGAAGATATTGACCAAGAAAGATTTATTAGAAAATATTTAATTTGCCGAGGTTTATCATCTAGAGATATTAGTTGTTACCCAAATACTAAAGGTTTGAAAGTTAAAAATAATAATGCTTCAATTTTAGCCTATTATCCCAAAATTTTAAAAAGTTATAGAAGCAGAAAAAATTCTCAAGATATTGCATTAGTAGTAATGATTGATGCTGACGATAAAACTATAGATGAAAGAATTCGTTCTCTAAATATGGCTGTAAATAAAGAAGAAGGAGAGCGAAACAAAGATATGCGTTTACCTAATGAAAAAATAGCTATTTTTGTGCCTGCCAGAAATATAGAAACTTGGTTTTCTTATATTAACGGTAATCAAGATTGTAATGAACAAGATGACTACAAAAATAAAACTCTAAATACCACAGAAAGAATTACATTAGCTGAAGCTTCAGCAACAAAATTAGCATCCGATATTTGTCCTCAAGGACTTGATGAAAATGCTCCGGATTCCCTACATCATGCTTGTAATGAACTGCAACGATTACAATTAGATAAGTGATAAAAAGTTTTTGTTTGTAGTAGGGCTTTAGCCCGAAGATAGATAGGGCTAAAGCCCTACTACGAGCTTTAATTAAACTATTCAACCGGACACAATATAACAAGTTTTTTAACCGAATAATATACTTCACGAAATTTCTTTCACATAAGCTATCTGAGTATTAACTCTTTCAAAACCCACCGACTCATAAAGTCGCGTCGCACCTGAAAGGTTATCCGCGTCAACATACAACATTGCAGTTTCGATCCCCTCTGCTTTCAACAATTTCAATGCCGACAGCAAAATACCACGCGCCAAACCCTGTTTACGGAAACCACGTCGAGTACCGAGCATATAAATTAAACCATCTTTACGTCCGTTTAATTCATTATTTTCTGAGTGAATTTGACAGTCACAAAAAGCAGCAAAAGTACCATCAGATGCAACAGCAACTAAACTTAACTCTGGTTGATATTTAAAATTTTTGAGTTTATTCTTAACCTCTTCAACAGTTATATCTTGATGATTCCAATGGTCAATAAAAGTTTGATTAAACATTTCCACCCAAGCTGCTGCATCTGCTTCATTATCTATATTTTTTAGGGTGAAACCTTCAGGAAATTTAGCTTCTGGAATAGGTTCGGTAAGCGATCGCTCCATCGTCAGAAAATACCGCCCAATTTTAAAACCACAACTTTCTAATAAAGCTATACGTTCAATATTATTACTATGTCCTCCAGACAGCACTCTAACTTTGACATTTCTTTCCCTACCAACTTCCCCCATTCGTTTCTGTCCCCACTCCAGAATTTGAGTTTCTAAATTATTACCTTGAGTTTGAGGATCGACTCGAAACCACAAAATACCTGCTATATCTTCTCCCATTTCGGGAATCATCAGTCCCGCAAGAGCTACAAGTTGACTGTTTCCATCTTCCCATAGACAAATATCCCGCTGCTTATCTACAGAAGGATTTTCAAATTGCATTAACATTTCTCCGGGAGATGGCCATTCATGGAATTGATTAGCTGATTCACTATCGTTTAGCAATCTAGCGATCACCTCTAAATCTATTTCACCTCTATAAAAACGAGGTATTATTGTTTTAATTCTCATAATTAGCCAATTTATTTAGTTATCACTTCAAACAATAATTTATTTATATGTAGAGACTACCTTGAAATTATCTCCTGACTCCTGACTTCTGACTCCTGACTCCTGACTTCCATAGCAGAACTCTTAACTAAATGACTGATATGATAGGATAGTTTGCCTATAGGAAAAGATAAAAAACATCTCATACTTTATGTCTTCTGATGCTTCTGATGCTTCCGTCTCAACTACTTCCACCTCAACACAAGAAGTAAGTACCAACTTACAAGTTAGGTTCAAAACAGAGGAAGGAAAGTTGTTATTACTATTGCCACCAGAATCTAATCATGGTGAGATAGAAAGTCCAACAGCTATGACGTGGACAGAAATTTGGCAACAGTTAAAGCAACGCCTCAAAGCGGGAGAAAGATTTTGGCAACCAAATACAGAAGTAGAGCTAATTGCATTTGACCGCCTATTAGATACTCGTCAACTCCAAGAAATAGCCGAAGCTCTTTTAGAAGTAGAACTAAAATTAGAAAGAGTTAGCACATCACGCCGTCAGACTGCTGTAGCAGCAGCTACAGTAGGCTATTCTGTGGAACAAAAATCTGCCTTGACTACCCTAAGTAAAACTCCTACAGAAAAGGTTCAACCTTTAGCTGAACCACTTTATCTACAAATGACTGTACGTTCTGGAGTAGAAATTCGGCATCCAGGTACCATAATAATTGTAGGAGACCTGAATCCAGGTGGCTCTGTAATTGCAGATGGGGATATTCTTGTATGGGGTCGTTTACGGGGAGTAGTCCATGCAGGTGCTAGAGGAAATTCTAAAAGTGTAATTATCACTTTGCAAATGGAACCAACTCTCATTAGGATTGCCGAGCAAGTTGCTAGAGGGCCAGAAAAAGCACCAGTCCAATTTTATCCTGAAGTAGCTTATGTGGTAGACCAAGGGATTCGTATTAGCAGAGCTAAAGATTTTGCTAAGATATATCGTTAACGAAGTCAGAATTCAGAAGTCAACCCACCCCTAACCCATCCCAGGATGGGAAGTCGGAAGTTATTTTTGTAATGGGGATTTAAACTTCCCTCCAAAAACATTTCGCTTTTTAAGGCGAAGTTTTAGACCCAATTATTTTGATAAATTTATTTAGGATATAGATGAGAAACCTCCAAAAATTATATTTTTAACTTCTGGTAATTAATGGCCTCAAGATAAACAATTAAAATTTAGGCGGGAAAAATAGTCATACAAAGTTTAGAATATATCAGTTTTGAAGTCTTTGCTAATTAACTTAATTTGGCAAAAACAAAATTTTCTTGACAAAATTCCCTTTTGTCTCGTAACAAAAATTGACCATATACAATTAGTTAATGTCTGATAGCTTATGAGCAGAATTATTGTGATTACTTCTGGTAAAGGTGGAGTGGGAAAAACTACCTGCACAGCAAACTTGGGGATGGCTTTAGCTCAACAAGGTAGGCGAGTCGCAGTAATTGATGCGGATTTCGGTTTGAGAAATTTGGACTTACTTCTGGGTTTGGAAAATAGAATTGTCTATACAGCAGTGGAGGTTTTAGCAGGAGAATGTCGCCTTGAACAAGCAATAGTTAGGGATAAGCGACAACCCCGTTTATCTCTTCTACCTGCGGCTCAAAACCGGATGAAAGAGGTAGTTACTCCCCAACAAATGCAGGAATTAGTAAATATGTTGACGCCAAAATATGAATATATTTTGATCGACTCTCCTGCTGGAATTGAACAGGGTTTCCAGAATGCGATCGCGCCAGCCCAAGAAGCTATAATTATTACAACACCAGAAATATCTGCAGTCCGTGATGCAGATAGAGTAATTGGACTCCTAGAAGCAAATAATGTCAGGAATATCCATCTAATAGTTAATCGGATTAGACCCCAGATGGTACAAGCTGATGAAATGATGTCTGTACAAGATGTAGAAGAAATACTTGCTATTCCACTTATGGGAATTATTCCAGATGACGAAAAAGTAATTGTATCTACTAACCGAGGAGAACCTTTAGTTTTATCAGAAAATATTTCTCAGGCAGGTTCAGAATTTAATAATATTGCTCGTCGTTTGGATGGAGAAAAAGTAGAGTTTATAGACTTAAACCCCCCACAGGAAAACTTTTTTACTTGGCTGCGTAAACTATTGTCATCTAAAGTTATTTAATCCTTGAAAATTTTACCTAAACCCACCTAATAAATGAACTATTGAGTTAAAAATAAGCTAATGCTAAATGAAATTATAGAAAAACTTTTTTCTAGAAATACTCCTAATAGTCGTGAAGAAGTTAAGCGTCGTCTCAAACTGGTTATTGCCCATGACCGTGCCGATCTTAATCCAGAATTAATTGAAGCAATGAGAAAAGAAATTATGGAAGTAGTATCTCGTTATGTCGAAATAGATGATAGCGATTCAGAATTTTTGTTAGAAAATAATCAAAGAGCTACAGCTTTAGTGGCCAATTTACCTATTAGACGTATTAGGGCCAAGCAAGAGACTGATGATAGTTAAGTAATTACATAACGAAGATTAATAATTTTAACATTATTGTTGACATAATCTATTATCTTAATTATTTTGTTTATATTTGACAATAGTAATATAAAGTGATACTTTAAACGGCTCAACTATCATATAGAAAATTCGTGAGCAAAATAATTAATATCATCCTGGATGAACGCTTCAGTGATAATCTAAAAAATGACCGGAAAATTGGGTTTCAACCCTAGCCCTTTTAGGGCAACTAAGGTTTTTCTTAATAATTTGAATGTCCCGTATTTGTCCGGGAAAAGCGGAAAGTCAATGAGAAACTCATGTCTTGAAGCACAATTTCAAAATGTCAATTCCCCCTAACCAAAGTTTTTAAGTTGTCGCCGGGGGACACTCGGAGACTAAAAACGGACGTGGATGAAAGCATAACCCTATCTTATCCCCTCCCAGGAGAGGAACTAAAGGGGTGGGTGTCGCATTCGATCAAACGTTAACCCGCCGATAAGCATTTGCTTAGTAGGAATCTCCCATGTAGAACATAGGAGAGGGTGTCAAATATTAATCTTCCCAATTTCGGATAAGTCAATAATTACAGTAAGTAGAATGGTAAGCACCGCAGAAAAAACAAACGTAGGATATATTACTCAAATTATCGGTCCAGTAGTAGATGCCAAATTCCCTAGTGGAAATCTTCCAGAAATCTACAACGCCTTAACAATTACAGGTCAAAATGAAGCAGGACAAGATGTGTCCGTGACCTGTGAAGTACAACAACTTCTAGGGGACAACCAAGTTAGAGCTGTGGCTATGAGCGCCACAGATGGCCTGGTACGTGGTATGGAAGTAGTAGATACCCGTGCTGCAATTAGTGTACCTGTAGGAACCGCAACCCTTGGTAGAATATTTAATGTTGTCGGTGAACCAGTAGACGAATTAGGTCCAATTACCACCGAGGACAAATCACCCATTCACCGTGAAGCTCCTAAACTTGTAGAACTAGAAACAAAACCTGCTGTTTTTGAAACAGGTATTAAAGTTGTAGATCTATTGGCTCCCTATCGTCGTGGTGGAAAAATTGGTCTATTTGGTGGTGCGGGTGTAGGTAAAACCGTTATCATCATGGAGTTAATTAACAACATCGCTAAAGCTCACGGTGGAGTATCTGTGTTTGGAGGTGTGGGAGAACGGACTCGTGAAGGTAATGACCTTTATAATGAAATGATTGAGTCCGGCGTGATTAACCCAGACAATCTCACCGATTCTAAAGTTGCCTTGGTTTATGGTCAGATGAACGAACCACCAGGAGCAAGGATGCGTGTTGGTCTGTCAGCTTTGACAATGGCAGAATATTTCCGGGATGTTAGTAAGCAAGACGTACTGCTATTCATTGACAATATTTTCCGATTTGTACAAGCTGGTTCTGAAGTATCTGCTCTTTTAGGAAGAATGCCTTCTGCTGTGGGATATCAACCTACCCTTGGTACAGAGATGGGTGAATTGCAAGAACGAATTACATCCACAAAAGAGGGTTCAATTACTTCTATTCAAGCTGTGTATGTACCTGCGGATGACTTGACAGATCCTGCGCCTGCGACTACTTTTGCTCACCTAGATGCTACTACAGTATTATCAAGGGGTCTTGCTTCTAAGGGTATCTATCCAGCAGTTGACCCCTTGGATTCTACATCTACTATGTTGCAGCCAAGTGTAGTTGGTGATGACCACTACAATGTTGCTCGTTCAGTACAATCTACTCTACAAAGATACAAGGAACTTCAAGATATTATCGCCATTCTTGGTTTAGACGAATTATCAGAAGATGACCGCCTAGTTGTAGCTCGTGCTCGTAAGATTGAGCGCTTCTTATCACAGCCATTCTTTGTAGCAGAAGTGTTTACAGGTTCTCCTGGTCAATATGTGAAGTTGGAAGATACCATGAAAGGCTTCAAAATGATTTTATCTGGTGAACTTGATGACTTACCAGAGCAAGCTTTCTACATGGTAGGTGGTATTGACCAAGTAATTGCTAAAGCTGAAAAACTTAAGGCAGAAGCATAGTCATAATTTGCTGTGTTAGTTATCAGATATCAAATAAATATTGACCAAAAAATAAAAGGTCTCAAGCTTCTCCTTTCAAGGGGATGAACAAAATATCTGATTCAGTATTTCAAGCCTCTGGCTGAAGCCAGAGGTACTTATAACTGATAACTGATAACTGAAATGGCAGTCAACTGACATATAAAAAACAATAACAAATTATTGACAAATGACATTAACTGTGCGTGTAATAGCTCCCGACAAAACAGTTTGGGACTCAGAAGCTGAAGAAGTAATCTTACCTAGTACAACAGGTCAATTAGGAATTTTAAGTGGACACGCTCCACTATTAACTGCTCTCGATACAGGTGTAATGCGAGTTCGTCCTGGAAAAGATTGGGTACCGATCGCTCTGATGGGTGGTTTTGCTGAAGTAGAAGCAGATGAATTAACTATACTTGTTAATGGTGCTGAAAGAGGAGATGATATTGACAAGGAAGCAGCACGTTTAGCTTATGAGGAAGCCGAAAAACGTCTGCAAACCGCTGAAAGTGGTGATAATCTTCAAGAAAAGATTCAAGCTCAAAAAACCTTAAAGCGAGCCAGAGCACGTTTGCAAGCTGCTGGTGGAATGGTTAACTAAAGTCCTACTTCTGTTAACAGGGACTGCATTTGTTCCCAGGTCAGTCCCTGTTTAATATAGATAGGTGTTTCTGGATTGTAGGGACTAGCAACTAAATCGATACTGAGAATTCTAGCTGTTTCTGGTAATACAGGTATATCTGGGTTAAAAGCAGTAGGTTGCATCAGAGAACTAGAAAAACCTTTAAAGATAGCTATTTCATCTGGTTGTTCATTAATTACTACTTTAACTATTAATACTTGATTCGGTCGTTTAATTGTGTACTGTTCCAAACGATGAGCAATATTATTATTCATTGTTTGTAGGTAAAATATTCTCTTAAGGATATATTAGTTCTTATTAGGGGTAAGGTGAGGTACAAAATTCTTGATTTTAGGGAATAGGAAAGAATCAAAACAAGTTTACTTTCACAAAGAGCGATCAAGGCTATATAACATCAATATAATAGATATTTATAAAACGAGTAAAATTAAGTAGTATTGCAAAATTATTTGTACGTTTACTAATTGCGTTTTGCCTCTTGTATATTTCACACCAAATGTTAAGTTGATTTGTTTCAGGTACTTAGAGAAGAGGAAAAAATAAATTATCAAATTTTTAACTATACCTAGTTTTGCTGGCTCTATTCTCTACTCCTTACTCCCTAAATTCAGGGTAGTTGTATATTTTTTAATTTTGAAACCCGATAATATTAATTTCCTGTAGCAGAGCGCCCTTGTCTCTGTAATTTAACCAAAACAAAGTAGCAAAGAAAAATTGTATAAATTATTAATCCAGAAAATCCCAAAAAACCTATAAATTCTTGAGGCCAATCTGGGTGAAAAATTTGTTTAAATAACCAGGGTGGATCTAACCAAACGTTACAAAAAGGATCGTTTAGTAATTCATTGCGAGGTTTAAAAGCACAAACTATAAAAGGAATTTGAAATATTGCTCCAAGTAGATTATAAACAGTAGCAGCCCAACGCCAAGAAGTAAAGCCAGCCTTGAGAGGAGAATTTCTTAGCTCTCTAATTTCCTCATTCAAATCTACCCAGAACCACAAAGATACAGGAATTAAAAATCGAGCTATTAATGATGTGAAAAAACTAATAGGTACTGCTGGAATCATTAAATAAACTGTGATTGCAAATAAACTAGCAACTCGCCAATAAATAATCAATAAGTGTTGAATAGCTTCAGATTTTTTGACAAAAGCCCAAATCAATATAAATAAAGGTATTACTATAGTCAATAATACTGCTAACCTATAGTCCATCCAGACAAAAGTTTCTAATCCAGATGTAATAGCTAAGGGTAAAAAAATTAACATAATTATTAATTTATCAAAATTATTTAAACATCATTAATTAACAATAAAAAGTTATTTATGGTATTATACTAATCCAGTAGTAAGCAACTGAGTCACAAAGTGAAGGACTTCAGTTGCTTACTTACTGAACATATATACTCAATAAACTACATCTTGATGCAGCCTATTATTAGTTAATTTTAGTTATCGTGTACTCGACATTCAACAGCATCAGGATTATCATCGCAATAAGTTTCAAAGGAATTTTTAGGTTTATGTTCCTTTTGATGAGAAGCTTCAGCTTGAAGTTCTTCCACTACATCCCAAGCTGCTGCACATTCTTTAGAGTTAGCACCAGAAACATCACAAGCGTTACGAGCTACCTCACGCTCTTGTTCAATTTTTTCCTCAATGTTATTATTAGTCATAGTTTTCTTAATTTTGACTTACTACCTACAGATTTTAGGATTTAATTCCTAACTAAACTAGAACACTAGAACAAGGGCTAGGAATTGAAAAATAGGCCAAGAAATCAGCTAAAATTATTTCTCTATTCCTAGTTATATAGTTTTTCAGAAGTCCCTAACCAAATGATCTTGATCTTTTAAGATTTGCCTACCAAGAATCAAAGTATTAGACTCCAAAATGTCCAGGCTGTAAAACAACATTTAATATACTAACATAGCTAAAATGACAAGCTGTTCTATAAGTAAAAATTATCAAATAAAAACAAAAATTATTGTAAATCTCAGAATAGTTCTATAAGTCTTTAATATTTTTAGTTATAAGTTAGAGCTTATTGATAAATTAAATCTTAATACACAATTATTTAAATAGATAAGTATGCTGAGATTTTTCAGGAAATTCAGAACTTTGCGCATATGTTGAGGTATACTTTAAAACTAACGTTTATTTTCTGTTATCTTTTCTCTATTCCCTACTCCTCCCAAATTTTATACCTCTAAGACTCTAAAATGGCTGTGAATGCACAAAAAAAAAGTCACGAAAAATTACAATTCAATATAATTAAATCTGGTTCTTTGTGGGAAATAAAAATCAAAAACAATGGCTGTAATTAACTGATTGATATTGATAGGTAAAAATCTATAAATTGTGGATTTATTTTCATCATACAAAGGTGAGAAGAATTTCTTTCCTAAGTATTGTGGAATTCAGAATTCAGATTCCTATAAAACAAGATAATATTTTTTATATAAATTATAATAGATTTTGAATCAACTCGTGAGAAAAGGGTGGAACTTCCAGGTAAATTGTTAAAGAAGCAGTCACCACTCAGTAAGATAATTTTTTTTAACGTTGAGAAGGAAATTTCAACCCAAGCCCAAAAAGCTGTTAACGTAGTTAAAACCCAGGAAACTAGATGTTTTAGCACCATTACAGCACCGAAAAGCTAAACACTGATAGCTAGTTAAATCAGCAGATAAATTACGCAAAAACCGGGTTGAGTAAAGGAATTTCCTGAGAGCTAAAAACAATAATAAAGGCAATAAATCCTATTTCTTGTTTGAGTGTTTGAGTCTCGTAGGACTCAAAAAATTAACTCTATCCTCTGGTATTTTACCTTATTTCTACCTTTTACCCTCTTCGTGATTCCCTATTCGCAATTATTTAACTGAAATATTAACATTAGAAATATAATCATAATTCATAAGGAGAATCAAACAGATGAAGTGGTCAAACTTTATTTCAACACGTCCCTCATTAGAAGCAGCAGTTAAAGAAGTAGCAGAAAAAAGTTTAGAATCATTAGGAACTGCAGCAGATTTAGGACTGGTATTTATCTCATCAGCTTTTACCAGTGAATATCCACGACTAATGCCCCTGCTGAAAGAATATCTACCAGAAACAATTATAATAGGCTGTGGTGGTGGCGGTATTGTGGGTATGAATGACCACGGAAAACCAGAGGAAGTAGAACAACAAACGGCCATTAGCCTCAGTTTGGCATATTTGCCAGAAGTAACAGTAAAAGCTTTTCACATATCAGCAGAACAACTACCAGATTTAGACAGTTCTCCTGATGATTGGTGTAATCTAATCGGAGTACCTACGGCAGATCAACCTCAATTTATTATTCTTGCCGATCCATTTTCTGCTAAAATTAACGACCTGCTTCAAGGGCTAGATTATGCTTATCCTCATTCCCCCAAGGTGGGAGGATTAGCTAGTAGTGGACTAAATGGCCAAAATACCGGAATCTTTTGTGAAGATAGACTCTATCAAGAAGGAGTTGTAGGAGTCTCTCTCTCTGGCAAGATTATCTTAGAAACAATAGTAGCTCAGGGTTGTCGCCCTATTGGCAAACCTTATCGGGTTACAGAAGGAGAACGTAATATTGTTCTAGAACTGGAAGAATTAGTTAGTTCCGATCAAATTGTTAGTGGTGGTGTTAAACAATCTCCATTAGAAGCATTACAGAATTTAGTCCAAAATCTCAGCGAAAATGACCGAAAATTAGCAGAAAACTCTCTCTTTGTCGGTATAGTCGGAGACGAATTTAAGCAAAATTTAGAGCAGGGAGACTTTTTAATCCGTAATTTGATAGGGGTAGATCCTAAAGCAGGAGCGATCGCTATAGGTGATAAAGTGAGAACTGGACAACGTATTCAATTTCATTTACGGGATGCCCATACTTCAGCAGAAGATTTAGAAATGTTACTACAGCGCTATCAAAGAGAAGTTGCTTTGGAGACTACAACTACAAACAATGCTGTTGCTTTAATGTTCTCTTGTTTGGGACGTGGAGAGGGACTATATGGTAAACCTAACTTTGATTCTAGATTATTTAGTAGTTATTTGAATATTCCTATAAGTGGATTTTTCTGTAATGGGGAAATTGGCCCTGTAGGTAGTAGTACATTTTTACATGGTTATACTTCTGTATTTGGTATTTGCCGTGAACCTTCTTGAGAAATTGATATACCTGAAATCACAATTCAGAACTCAGAAGTTAAATTTGCAGGACGGACTAAATTTGAAAGTTTAAGAATGCCTTAATGGTAATGGCGACTGCTAGAACTGGTAATGAGTTAAAAGTCAAAAGCGATAAGTCTGCACTTTTGACTTGACTATTTTTTACAAAAAAAAATTATTAACTATTGAAAATAAAGTCTAAAATCAACATATTTCTTGCAAAAGTTAGAAACAGAGAATAAAAAATAGAACCTACATTCCGCACGACAAAATGTAGTATAAACAATAGGAGACAGGAGACAGGAGACAGGAGACAGGAGACAGGAGACAGGAGACAATTATAGTGGTCAATAGGAGTAAGTAATTGAGTATTTATGCTTAATATTTTCCTGAGAATTTGACTCCTCAGAAACGTCAATGAATCGGAGCTACATAGTATAAATACCTACCAAGCTGCCGTTTTTATACTACTTTTAATGCTACAACTTGACGTGCGGAATGTGGGATAGAAACATTATAAAAAAGTCAAAAAAAGTTGATTTTGATTTTGGTCATAGGTTGAATAATTTACTTAGGCAAATAGAGTACTTTTATTGCAACAGTAATGTGGCATTATTATCAATACTATTAGTAGCACTAAAACTTTGAAAATATTGCCGGACATCAGGTGGAAAATTAGGAAAATCTAACACAGCATCCCCATTCGCAATATCAGCCCAAAAATAACGCAGACTAGGAGCAAGTTGGGCAGCAAATTCTGGCGATAAATTTAAAGGAGGGTTAGTCAAAAGTTTAGACATAAAAGGAAAAGATCGATCGCCGATCCAGTCCCTAGAAATATCACTTAAGTCAGGCAAGTTAGGCAAAGAATTAACGCGATGACTTTCAATTTGTAAAGACTGTTTACCATTGGCATCAGTAGTAAAATCAATTATTCGATAAGGATGAGGATAACTAACTAAAGAACCAGTTGTAATTTCATAAATTCCTTGATATTCAGCAACATCCTGAACATGAATATGACCAGTAAATATAAGCTTAACACCTGCAGATTGGAGAATATCTAACAATAGCGACCTATTTTCTAACATATAACGACGACCAAGAGGATTATTATATTGATCTGGCAAATGTTCAATTACATTGTGATGTATCATCACCATCACTAATTCCTCTTCAGCAGTGCTTAAAACCTGTTGCAACCAATTTAATTGTTCTATCTCTAAACCACCAGTATATTCTTGTTTTCCTGAATTATCAAATTGATTAGAATTTAGCCCAATTATCCGCACTCCTGGCAATACTTGTTCGGTATAATATAATCGTTGTTGATAATCATATCCGCAATGATGATAATAACAAGGAAAATCTGCTAAAGCAATAGAATAATCATTGGCAAATTTGACAGGTACATCGTGATTACCAGGAACTACATAAACAGGGTAAGGAAGTGCCGCTAATCTTTTGCTTAACCAAGTATGATTTTCTGGTTCACCATCTTGAGTTAAGTCTCCAGGTAGTAGTAAAAAATCAATATCTAACTTACTTAAATGTTCGAGTACCAGTTCCAAAGCAGGAATACTAACTTCTACTAAATGAAAACGATGTGCTTGTTCAGCAATAGTATGAGGGACTGCAATATGTAAGTCACTCGCAACAGCAAATCTAAAATTTAAAGCCATGGAAAAAGTCCTCTGGAAGTTAGGCTAAATTAATATGTTAATTATTTTTCTAGATTTCCATTGTATTTCACAATTAGTGAGGAATAAAAATATGGCCATAAATCTCAAGCTGTTGGAAATCTATAGCACTACAAATAAAGTGTTAGGACATTATTGCCCCTTTCAAATATAGTTTGTCCTGTGAATTTAACTTCTGACTTCTAACTTCTGACTTCTGCTATAGTTGACGGTAAGGGATGATAACATTAAGATTAAAGATAGAAATAATAAGGCAATTTGTAGACTCTAGGTGAAAGCAATGCCAGAAGCTGAACTTCCTGGAAACCAGCACTTACCCAAAACAAATGATCCAGTAAATCACCAAAAACTGGACCACAATCATGCATTGGACAAAATTGAACAACATCTAGCTCCAGAAGAACAAACATTTCCAGAGAATGATGAGTGGGAAACTGTTAATTTTCCTGATGCTATTAGTGTAGATTCAATTCCAGTATTAGAGACAACTTCAGCAGAACCACAAGATTTAATATTAACTACTCAAAACCGAACCGAAAGAAAGTCCCAGGAAGTTCCAGGATTTGAAGTAGTTTTGACAAAAGACTCTACCGAAGAACTAGAATCTGCAAATCTTATGGAAGCTTTGCATGAATGTAATCGTGAACTGGTAAATAGAGTTACAGAACTAGAAACATCCTTAGAAGAATGTCAGAAAACTCTAGAAAATCAAGAAAAGTTACTAGAAGAAAGAACTAGAGAACTAGCAGTAACTCAACAGCAAGTAACTCGTTTATTCTACAAATTAGAATTGTGTAATCAAATTATTCAGCGTCAGGAAGTTTTAGTAGAGTCTCTAACAGATAAGTGGGAAAATAGTCAACAACAACAGGCACAAATGGAAAGAGAATGTGCCTTAACTAAACAATCTTACAACCAACAAAATTATCATCTTAAAGAATTAGAAAATAGTTGCCTAGAGTTGCGTTCAAGACTATATCGGCAGCAACAGCAAACTCTACAATTTAAAGCAGCTTTAGAAAGATGCTTGGAAATGCCGGGGAGAATGGATGTGGTAAATCAACCAACAGAAAAGCCAACAGAACTATCTCCACTTGTGGCATCTCAAGTAAGTTCTCAATCTCAACCTTCTAAACAAGAGAATCCTTTCATTCAGGCTGACACTAAAATATTACCTCTTATAAATTCCGAACCAGTTAAACCTTGGTCTCCACAAACAAAAAATAAACAAGAAGAAAAATCTATTCTTGACAAGAAAGAAACAACTATTGCCAAGATTAATTTGGGCAAGAAATTAGATTTACCTCAAGGTTTGACAAAACAACAACAAATCTCATCATCAGAAGAAAATACTCCTGAGAATGACTTTTTCGCTGAGATTAGCGAAAGTACATTAAATCCTACCCTACCCTCATTTAGTAGAATAGGTGAAGTTTCAGATTATGAATTAGTAGACAAAGCATCTCAAAAAGATATTTTAGAAGATACAGAAGCAGGAGAATATGTAGTTATAGAAAATGATTTAGCTGAAGCACAAAGTCAATATCAAGAAACAGAAAGATTAGAAGAAAATAAGATCATAGCAGAAAATAAAACAGCAGATACTTTTGCAGAGGAAGCAAATACAACAATTCAACACGAACGCATATCATGGAATATATCTACAGGAAAGTGGAATGTTTGTGAGTATCAACCTGAACCTGAACCAGAAACAGAAACAGAAATAAATGCCGAAATAAATGCAGAAGAGTTTTATGAAGTTGTGGAGGAAGTTCAGGAAGATGTTGAAGAAACAATACCGGTAAATAGTAAGTTACATTTACCAACTTGGAGCCAACCTGTATTTGAGCCTGAACCTTTTGAAGAAGATGTGGTATCAGAAGTTCCACAAAAACAAGACCTCTCACTAGGAGCAATAGATTTGCCTAGCTTTCCCAGAATTCCTATTGACGATCAACCATCGGCAGTGAATGGGTAGAATTAAGTGGAGAAAGATTTGTGTGTCTTAGTTTTCATTATGAAATGGGAAAAATACTTTATTAATATTATATTTCTACCAAATCATAAATATGTCATTAGCAAGTTTAACAGATTAGAACAAAGTAATTTCAATGTTTCTCAGAATACTTTCTAATCTTGAAAATGATACTGTTTAAGCACACTTACATATTATATTATGTTCGCTGGTATCAGAGCGTGTAAACCAAAGGGTGAATATCTACAGGAAATTTAAGTTTTTTTGGGGTTAATACCCTTCAATAAAGCCTGACAAAGCAAATTTCTCAATTCTCAATTCTCAATCCTCAATTCTTACCCTTTTACAATACCGATGCTACCGGACATGATATTAGACCTCTCCGGAAAAGAGAGAGTAGGAAGTAGGGGGAAAGAATTAATGATTTCTGCACGATAATTGATTTTATTTTTAATTATTGGATATGTCTATTATACCAATTTGATAAATGTTTGCTACAAATGCTAGAAGTAAGGAAGAAGGAGGAAATATTGAAAAAAAGGGGGAAATGATAGATATAACTATCTCACATGAATTAGAGTAGCTATTTTTCAGCACATCCGATCAGGGGCTACCTTTTCGTAGCATTCTTTTTTCAAAGTGGTATTATACTTTTCGCTTTATAATGAAAAAAACTGGCAAATTATTGTCATATAAGGATTTTAGCTATTTATAAATCAAAAATTCTGGAATTACTACTATGTATTAATTTGAGCTATTTTTTCCATTGTTTAGACGAAAATTAATGAATTTGCTGATAGAATAATCTGGCACGTGGTATGCGGAAGTCAAAAGTTTACTACAAAAGCTTTGTCTTAGGCTTAATGTTTAGTGCTATATATTATATTGGTAATTTTTTATCCAGATTTTTTGCACTAAAAAATAATCTAAAGTGTATAAATATCCATCACAGCAATATTTAATCAGGATCTCCGAATCGAAATTGAAGATATCTTTGCCTGAGAACATTAAAAATGACTATCATTATTAAAAACAAAAAATCAAGATTTTACAGCAGATTGCAAGTAAATGAGGTACAGTCTTTGATTTGGTGAATCCCCAGCATTTAAAAATTTGCTTGACAAACTTTTTTTGCTGTACCTGATAAACCTGAAATACGTTGTACATAAATCTTTAATCCTTTATTCCAAAATATTTTGAGGTTCTTGTCACCTCGTGAGGGGAACTGAAGACAGATTCCCCTTTTTTTCACTTTAATGTCCGAGCAAATTCACTCCTACAGTAATAATTAGGGTTTGCTGATTAAATCTAAAAGCATGGGCAGATAAAGGTTTGAGCATTTTCAAGTCCTGAAAAAGTAGGAGATTTTAAGCCAGGGTAAGCTCAAAAAGTTAGTATTTGGGTAAGAGTTAGGGAGGTTGGAGCAAAGGATAATTTTTCTGATTACCTCCTGTATAACTCCCTGTCTGTGTTGAGTTTTCACCACTCCCTACTCCCTACTCCCTCCCTTCACCATCAGACTTTTGAGCGCAAGCCCTAATTAACTATAAGCTTCTATCGGCAAACAAGAACAGACAAAATTGCGATCGCCAAAAGCATTATCAACCCGCCCTACAGCAGGCCAAAACTTATGCTCTCGCGTCCAAGGTGCAGGATAAGCAGCACGTTGGCGAGAATAACCATGCTTCCACTCATCCACCATTAAACTTTCAGCAGTGTGAGGCGCATTTTTCAACAAATTATCCTCTTTATCTGCTTTACCAGTTTCAATTTCCTCAATTTCCTGACGAATAGAAATCATCGCATCACAAAAACGATCTAACTCCTCCTTCGACTCACTCTCCGTCGGCTCAACCATAATTGTACCTGCTACAGGCCAAGAAACAGTCGGCGCGTGAAAACCATAATCCATCAAGCGTTTAGCAATATCTTCTACTTCAATACCAGCCGACTTTTTCAACGGACGCAAATCCAAAATGCACTCGTGAGCAATAAACCCATACTTGCCCTTGTACAAAACCGGATAATAATTATCCAACCGTTGAGCAATATAATTAGCATTCAAAATTGCTATCTTAGTTGCATCAGTCAAACCATCTGCACCCATCATGGCAATATACATCCAAGAAATTGGCAGAATACTCGCACTACCCCAAGGTGCAGCAGATACTGCTCCACTAGAATTTTCTCGACCAATACTAATAACAGAATGTCCTGGTAAAAACGGTGCCAAATGAGACTTAACCCCAATTGGCCCCATTCCTGGACCACCGCCACCGTGAGGGATGCAAAAAGTCTTGTGCAAGTTCAAATGACAAACATCGGCACCAATTTCCGCAGGACGACATAATCCGACTTGAGCATTCATATTCGCTCCATCCATATAAACTTGCCCACCGAAACCGTGGATGATTTCACAGATATCAACAATGTCTTCCTCGAATACACCGTGAGTAGAAGGGTAAGTAATCATCATGGCAGCCAAATTATCTTTGTGCTTTTCTGCCTTTTTCTGCAAATCTGCAATATCTATATTTCCTTGTTTATCGCACTTGACAACCACAACTTTTAAACCACTCATCACTGCTGAAGCAGGGTTTGTACCATGAGCAGAATCAGGAATTAAACAGACATTGCGATGTGCTTCCCCACGGTGAGCATGATATTCGCGAATTACTAATAAACCCGTATATTCTCCCTGGGAACCTGCATTTGGTTGGAGAGAAATTGCTGCAAAACCTGTGATTTCTGCCAACCATTCCTCCAGTTGCTCAAACATTATTTGATAACCTTTGGTTTGAGAAGTGGGAGCAAAAGGATGAATTTTGGCAAATTCTGGCCAGGTTACAGGTATCATTTCTGCTGTAGCATTGAGTTTCATTGTACAGGAACCCAAGGGTATCATTGATGTTGTCAAAGATAAATCTTTTGACTGCAAACGATGAATGTAACGCAAGAGTTCTGTTTCAGAATGATAACTGTTAAATACTGGGTGAGTTAGATAACTGCTAGTCCGAGCATAAGAACTTTGAGAAATTGGGGAAATATTTTCATTTTCTATGTCTGGCAACTTTTCTCCACCAGCAAAAATTTGCCACAGATTTTGTACATCTGTATCAGTAGTAGTTTCATCTAGAGAAATACTAACTATTTGCTCGTCAAAAGTTCGTAGATTAATACCTAGATTTTCAGCCGCATCAATAATTTCTTTTGCACTCTTCACAGGAGAGTCAACACCCACTGTTACCCGAATAGTATCAAAAAATGCTTCTGTACCAATTTGATAACCAAGCTGTTTTAAACCTGTTGCCAACTTAACAGTCAAATTATGGATATTTTCCGCAATTTCTTTTAAACCATCGGGACCATGATAAACTGCATACATACCTGCCATTACCGCTAGTAAAACTTGAGCAGTACAAATATTGCTAGTTGCCTTCTCCCGCCTAATATGTTGTTCCCGTGTTTGTAGTGCCAATCTTAATGCTGGATTGCCATTAGCATCTTGAGAAACTCCAACAATACGTCCAGGAGTTTGTCGTTTATAAGCTTCTTTCGTAGCAAAGTAAGCAGCATGGGGACCGCCATATCCGAGAGACACACCAAAACGTTGAGTATTACCTACCACAACATCAGCACCAAATTCTCCAGGAGGGGTAAGTAAGGTTAAACTGAGTAAATCAGCAGCAACAGTTACTAAACCTCCTACCTCGTGAACTTTTTCCACAAATTCGCGGTAGTCATAAATTGCTCCGTCAGTAGCAGGATATTGGAGAAGTGCGCCAAAAATTGGTTTATCAAAGTTGTAGGTGGGGAAATCCCCAACTATTACTTCTATTCCCAATGGTTGTGCCCTAGTTTTCACAACTTCAATATTCTGAGGATGGCAGTTAGAGTCAACAAAGAAAGCTTCTGCTTTGGTTTTGCATAAACCGTAACTCATACTCATCGCTTCGGCTGCTGCTGTAGCTTCATCAAGCAGGGAGGCATTAGCTATTTCTAAACCAGTTAAGTCTGTAACCATAGTTTGGAAATTCAGCAAAGCTTCCATCCTTCCTTGAGCTATTTCTGCTTGGTAAGGAGTATAAGCGGTGTACCAACCAGGATTTTCTAGGATATTGCGGAGGATAACTGGTGGGGTAATACAGTCGTAATAACCCATACCAATGAAGGAACGAAATACCTTATTTTTAGAGATTATTTCTTTGATTTGGGCAAGGGCAGCACTTTCACTCAGATACTTGGGCAAATTGAGGGGTTGCTGGTATCTAATTTTTTGGGGAACTGTTTTGTCAATTAAGTCATTTAGGGAAGAAATGCCTAATACGGCCAACATTTGTTGAATTTTCTCAGAAGTAGGGCCAATATGTCGTTGAGAAAAATCTGTTGACTTTTGGCCTTCGTTAGCTAGTTGTAGTTTATTACTTGACTTTGTATTAGATTGATATACTGCTACCACTTTGATGTTCCTTGGAATCAATGTCTCATTTATTTAGTTGTAACAAAAATTCATACCTTAATGCTAGGTAGAGAGTCAAGTTATCTGTTGGGATGATGGGCCAAAGTTCGGTATTTTTAACCAAGAAGTAGTTACAGATAAAAAAAGGAATCTGATAATTTGAGAGATTGCCACAGGGGGTTTAATGTTGAGCAGACAAAAATAATTAATTTTCCCACCCCCCTCACAATGACGTAATCAACCCAATTGTCATTGCCAGGCGGTAATCAAGCGGTAATCAAACAGTTAACCTTCTCGAAAAAGTATAAACTTAGCCGAAGCAATCTGATAATTTGAGAGATTGCCACAGGGGGTTTAATATTGAGCAGACAAAAATAATTGTTTTTGCTACCCCCCTGGCAATGACGTAATCAACCCAATTGTCATTGCCAGGCAGTAATCAAACAGTTAACCTTCTCGAAAAAGTATAAACTTAGCCGAAGCAATCTCTTTTATTTTCCACCTCCCAGTAGTGCTTAACCCAATAATCAATCCCATAAATAACTGATAACTGATATATTAATAACTGATAACTGAATTGCATATCTTCCTTAAAACTAGAAATATACATAGGTGAAAATTTATAGTTGTGAGGCAAGGGTTAACATTTATGGTTTTTCCTAAGAAATGGTTGTCTATTCTCAGTGTTAATAATCTGATGTTATTTAATGTCAGTTTTCCTGTATTAATGTTGCCCAATATTGTCAATGACGCAGAAGTAATTGCTCAAACAGACAAGATTGCTGAAGCAGAAAGATTATTTATGCAGGGAACTGAACTATTTAAGCAGGGAACAGCAGAATTAAAAAAACAGGCAATAGAAATTTGGGAAAAAGCACTGCAACTTTATCAAGAAACTGGCAATAGAAGAGGAGAAGCTTTAAGCTTTTTGTTTATTGGTCGTGTCTACAGTGACTTAGGAGAAAAACAACTTGCACTAAATTTCTACAATCAAGCTTTACCTATATTTCAGCAAGTAGGCGATAGCCATCTGGAAGCAACGACTCTCAATAATATTGGCGATGTCTACAATAGCTTAGGAGAAAAACAAAAAGCACTCGATTACTACAATCAAGCTTTA
>NZ_JBNHER010000239.1:0-4933 GCF_050015975.1 Dapis purpurea BLCC-M126
TTTAAACCAGAATTATTTAATTATTAATTATTAATAATTAATAATTGGGTAAACCAAAGATTAAGAAGTTAAGAGTGCTTAATGTTCGGTGAGTTACGGCGGAAAGTTAAATTTTGGCTACGATCCATAGTTATTGCCGCCTTTTCATGTCGGCGACAGCCGAAACCCACCCTAAGCTTGGATTTAATATTCCTTTTACAAACGGTCTCTGATTTTCAACTTCAGAATTCTCAATTCTCAATTCTTAATTTGCAGAATATCCTTGAATATTTTCTGGTTTAAACTGATATAAAGTACGAGTTGCCATACGAGTCAAAGCTTCCGAACCCCTAATAACAACTAAATACTTACCTGCGTTGAGGCGGTTACGATAAGGTACAGCATCACCACCACCAACAATTAAACCCACTCCACCACCAACAAAAGTCCCACCCATTGCACCAGAAATACCACCCAATATTCCACCAATAAAATGATTGCCAAATTCCCCTGCCCAGGCAAAAGTATTCAAACCAGTAATCAAACTAAAAGTAGTGCCAGCAGCAAATCCAAATGGTACAAGCCAAGTAATCATGCGGAGCGCTTGTTTACGGGCCTCTTCTTTCGGGTCAATTAGGCCATATTCATCGGCAGTTTGATAGCCCCGGCCCAATATCGCCACTTGTTTCATAGGCAAACCCTCTTTTTCCAAAGCAGAATAGGCAGCCTCAGCTTGAATACGGTCTGATAATACGGCGACAAGATAATTCATAGAAATTAATAAAAGCAATCTAAAATCTTTCTGACAATCAATTAAATTATAGGCCCATACTGGTACTCTAAATGGTAAAGCTGTTATTTAAGGCACAAAAAAATCAAACTGAAACAGAAAATTCAGTAGCTCAAACAATCACCGAAAAAGTAGGTATTAAGCCTCCCCTTTTATCGGAGACTTTTCAGCTTTGATGGTAAGTAGCAAGAAATTAGTTGCTGGGAGGCTTGCCTCCTACAGATTAACTGTGCTTTTTATTTCGCGTTTCATGTCCCGTTTCATGTCGCGCAGCGAAATAGAAAGCAAAACTGAAACAGAAACTAAAAATCGACCGGTCATAAAATGTAAGACTAGCACTTAGTTAGGACTATCTAACTAAGGGAAGGCCACCGAAGAGAGACTTCAGTAGCTCTCAGTAAGAATCTCCGCACCTGCTTCTTTAAGAGGAGCTAAGGCTAACAGGCTGGAGTGGATCTCAAATAACTCAATTATTAAACTAACTTCCTATGCCAAAAGTTCTTGTATCAGATTCAATCGATCAAAGTGGAATAGATATTCTCTCCCAAGTAGCTCAGGTAGATGTTAAAACAGGTCTACCTGCCGAAGAATTGGTGAAAATTATACCAGAATATGATGGTTTAATGATTCGCTCTGGTACTAAAGTCACCAAAGAAATTATTGAAGCTGCGACAGCGCTCAAAATTATCGGTCGTGCTGGAGTAGGGGTAGATAATGTAGATGTAGCAGCAGCAACCCGTAAAGGTATTGTAGTAGTTAACTCCCCAGAAGGAAATACCATTGCAGCAGCAGAACACGCCCTGGCGATGATGATGTCTATGTCGCGCCATGTTGCAGAGGCTAACCAATCAATTATCGGTGGCAAATGGGACCGTAAAAAGTTTATCGGTGTAGAGGTCTACAAAAAAACTCTCGGTGTTGTTGGTTTGGGTAAAATTGGCTCCCATGTAGCTAAGGTGGCGAAAGCTATGGGTATGAAAATTTTGGCCTACGATCCATTTATTTCTGCAGAAAGGGCAGAGCAGTTGGGTTGTACTTTGGTGGATATGGAACTGTTAGTCCAGGAGTCTGATTATATTACTCTTCACATACCCAAAACTGACGAAACTTATCATTCTATTAATGCTGAAACTTTTGCCAAAATGAAGCCTACAGCTCGGATTATTAATTGTGCTAGAGGTGGAATTATTGATGAAGTTGCTTTAGCTGAAGCTTTAAAAGAAGGAAAAATTGCTGGAGCTGCTTTAGATGTTTATGAAAATGAACCTCTAGAAGCTGAGTCCCCACTACGAGAGTTGGGGCAAAAAATTGTCTTGACTCCTCACTTGGGTGCTTCTACTGCTGAAGCTCAAGTGAATGTGGCAATTGATGTGGCTGAACAAATTCGAGATGTATTATTAGGGTTGCCTGCTAGATCGGCGGTGAATATCCCTGGTATGTATCCAGATACATTAGAAAAACTTAAGCCTTATTTGTCATTGGCCGAAACTCTCGGTAATTTGGTCAGTCAGTTAGCAGGTGGACGAATTGATTTTCTCAATGTTAGTCTCCAAGGAGATTTGGCCACTGGAGATAGTAAACCTGTGGTAGTGGCGGCCTTGAAGGGATTACTTTCCCAAGCTTTACGAGAGCGGGTCAATTATGTAAATGCTTCTATTGAAGCTAAGGAACGAGGTATTAGGGTAGTGGAAACTAGAGATGCTTCGGTACGGGATTATACTGGTTCATTGTATTTGGAAGCAAAGGGTTCTCTGGGCGACCATGTTGTTAGAGGTGCTTTGCTGGGAGAAAATGAAATTCGGATTACTAATATTGATGGTTTCCCAATTAATGTTCCTCCTAGTCCATATATGTTATTGACTCTCCACCGAGATATGCCCGGAATTATTGGTAAAATAGGTTCACTTCTAGGAAGTTTTAATGTCAATATTGCCAGTATGCAAGTGGGTCGTAAAATTGTTCGGGGTGATGCGGTAATGGTATTAAGTATTGATGACCCATTGCCAGAAGAAATATTAACTGAAATTCTCAAAGAACCAGGAATTAGAAATGCTTATACAGTTGCTCTGTAGAATTTAGAATTTAAAATGTAGAATTAAAGGTAAATTTACCAATTGTGAATTCTGAATTCAATAAGGTAAATTTACCAATTCTAATATTCTAAATTCTAAATTATGAACTCAATAAGGCAAATTTACTAATTCCGTATTCGATAAGGTAAATTTACCAATTCTGAATTCTAAATTCTAAATTCTAAATTCTATTTTTATGGCATATAACTGGTGGGAAATCAGAGTCTTATGTAACCAAAGTCTGGAGGAGATAATTTTCTGGCGTCTGGATAGTTTTGGTTGCCGGGGGACAGCGAGTCAGGTTAAAGGTAATGATTGTTTGATATTGGCTTATTTACCAGAAGAGCAAACTCAACTGTTGGACTTGTCAGCTCTGGCTTTAAATCTGCGTCAAGATTCTCTGTGTATGAATTTACCAGCTCCAGTGATGGATTGGCATTTAATTGAGGAAGAAGATTGGGCAAGTAGTTGGAAGCAATATTGGCAACCTCAAGAAATTGGCGATCGCTTTCTGATTCATCCTGCTTGGTTAGCTTTACCAGACGAGTCAGATAAAATTATTCTCCGTTTAGATCCAGGAGCAGCTTTTGGTACCGGTACTCATCCTACTACAGAATTATGTTTAGAGTCATTAGAAATGCGCTTGGGTTTGGAACCAAATCCTGAAGCTATTATTGCTGATATTGGTTGTGGTAGTGGTATTTTGTCCATTGGGGCCGCATTATTAGGAGTACGTCAGATTTATGCTGTAGATATTGACCCTTTAGCGATTAGATCGACTATTAATAATGGAAAATTAAATCAAATAGAGCCGGAAAAATTAATTGTTGAACAGGGAGATATTGAACATTTAATTAAATTAGTTCCTGAACCTGTAGATGGTATAGTTTGTAATATTTTAGCTGAGGTTATTATTGATATAATTCCCCATCTCGAAGCGATCACTAAACCTACAACTTGGGGGATTATGAGTGGGATTTTATTAGAACAAGCTAAATCAATTGCTGATACTTTAGAACAAAATGGTTGGGTTGTAGCTACTCTTTGGAAACGGGAAGAGTGGTGTTGTTTTAATATTCGGCGTTCTTAAATTAGGGAATTAGGGAGCAGGGAGCAGGGAGCAGGGATAAGTAATTGATAATTTATGCTTGATAATTGATTTTTTTTATGATCCGAGATGTCTAATAGGGAATAGGCATTATTGACCGCAATATTGTGGTTTAAAGCCTCCCCTTTTAAAGGGATAATAAATAAAAATTTTTCTGTTCGTCAATCCTCTTCTTTTCAAGGAAAGGTAATTCTAAATTCTTAATTCTTGAAAGTTGTTAATTTTGGTTATTTTTTCCCAGTTAAGTGAGGAAAAATCCAATTATGATTACTAATGTTATTGTGTAGTTATCTAGTTGATTAAAACTTTAGAACGAAGATAAAAATAAAAATAACCACTCCAATAAAATATATTTACTAAAATCATTAATCCCTTTCCTACAATAGAATTAATTCCGGGAAATACCCGCAAAGTTGCTAATAAAACTAACAAAATTTCTATCAAAGCAACAATGGACCCATAATGCTTTGGGTCCCAATAAGAAATAGGGCTAATAAATCTATAATTACTGAAGGGAAAAAAGTGTCTGTGAGCATCATCATTATGTACTGGCAAATCTAGTAGAGAATGCAAGACTAAACTAATACAGATGACTTGCATAATTTGCCAACCAAAATAGTAGGAAATTAACAATCCAATTATAGCCAAAGGAATAGAATGAAAGATGGCAACAAGATTTTGGATTAATGGTTGATAATATGCTTCTGACCAAATTTTTGCTTCTGGTAAACGAACAATAAATTTTGCCCAAAAGTAGAAAATAAAGATAGGAATATCAGGTAAAATTCCACCTATTACAATAGCAAGATTAGCTTGTGGTAGTTGAGACTTAGTAAGAAGTGCGAGATTAATAATGGCATGACTTGGTGTATTCATTAGATAAAAATTTTCAAGGTTATATTTTCTTTGAAGTTAATAATATAAAATCCTTCATTAATTGATAATTGATAATGGATAATTGATAATTACCTCGGGTTTTAACCG
>NZ_JBNHER010000240.1:0-53444 GCF_050015975.1 Dapis purpurea BLCC-M126
GATATGCCGTTTCGGCTGTCGCCGACATGAAACGCGTAGCGTCCCGGAGGGAACGAAGACCTCGGCATCCCATCCTAACGGAATGCTCCGCAAACGACCGCTTTTTCCTCTTGAAAGAGGAGGCTTTAAACCTGAATTATTTAATTAATAATTAATAATTAATAATTATTCGGTAAATTCATAAGTAGCATCATTATTTTGTATTTCATATAATTATAAGTACTAAAGTGAACATGATAGTACATATTAATTAAGAGAGATAGGCATTAAAAAAATGTAGAGATGTTTGCTTAAATCTATCTAACAAAAAGTCATATCATGTACGCTGGTATCATTTGTGTAAAAGTTAACGTCAATATCTACAGGAAATTTAAGTTTTTTTCTTGCTCTTAAGCCTTCCTCCCTTGTCCCTATTCCTTCTTGCTTCTTGCTTCTTCCTTACCTTTATCTTGCAATACAGATGCTACCGGACATGATATCATCGCTTATTTATTAGATATCTTGGAAGAAAACTGTAGGGAGGTTTTATGGAACTTACCTACAAGGATTCCCAACCCAAACTTTGAATGTGTTCTAATGTTCCTCTAACATCAATTTCTTCGATTGCTTTTCTGCCATATATACATATAATAACTTCCCTTATAGTTTGATTTTCGTCAGATAAATTTTTGACTATTTGTGGCAACATAATCTGCCAAGCTTCTTGAGCAGATAAAACACCTGCTCCACTACCAAATAAAGGAAAAGCAATTGTTTTAAAACTGAGATTATGAGCTATTTTTATACAACTATCAACTAAATATTGAATTACTTCTTTATATGGACTTCTTAATAATCCATAAAAGACTTTTTTGGCTTGGAGATTCCCACCACTGGTCATAACTACATCCCTAAAAGATGAAGAAGATACAAAAGTTGGCTTCATCATCTCTATTCTCAACTTCATCATTTCTTTGCCAATATCTTCCCCACCAACTTGTCTAATTCGGTCACAAACTAGACCACCTATACTACTAACAATTACATCTACTTGTAAATCAGTAATATCACCTTGATAAATTTTTACTACTTTGTCATGTACTAAAAATTCACCTAAAAATCCTTCTGCATCAGATTGATAAATTTTTACTAATTTGTCAGACTGACATACATCTAATTTCATTGCTATCGCAGGAATAATATCCCACCAAACTTTTTTGACAAAACCTGATTCAAAATTTGATTTTGTCAGATAGAAACTGAACCATAACCAATTCAATACTCCCCCGGGAAGATGACCTTTTGGAGCATTTATATCAAATCTTAATTCGTCATAAGTTAAAAGTTGGTGTTGATTTTTCCAACCTAATTTATCTCCACAGTAATAATAATTTCCCAGGTCATTAATTTGATAGTTATTATCTTTAGTTGCACCACAACTTTTCCAAATTTCTTTCTGAATGCTAAAGCCAAATTTACCATTACTATATCTTACCCACAGATTATCTATTTTCAGTAGATCGTGGCAGGGAAAATTAATAATATCTTGCGTCCTTAACCAACCTTTTGATTCTCTACCAGATATTTTGAGCATAATAGCAGTAGTTTCTAAATCTGCTTCTCGCCATTCTCCTTCTGCTAATAAATCCCGTAACCGAATATAGTTAATTTCATAATTAGAATTAAGACTAAAACTAACAGGAATTTCTGTAGGTTGCTTAACGATTTCTTGAGAAACAACATCACTTAAATCAACATTTTCTATACTATTTTGATTCTGACGCTCCTCTAATTTTTCCAACTCCTCCGGATGAGTAACAAAATAATCCTGCAACCATTCATAACCGTGCACCAAAAGTTCATCCAAACTTTCCACTCGCCACAAATAAACCATACTATCTTCCCCACCCGCAACTAAATATTTACCATCTTGACTAAAACTAATACTGGTTAATTCCGTTTCTGGAGTCTTCCATTCCGCTAGTTTGCGCCCAGAAAAATCCCACAATATAACAGTATAGTCACTTCCTACAGTTGCTACCCGTTGCCAATCTAAACTAAAACATACATCCACCAATTTTTCCTGATGGGCACTCCATTCTCTCAAAAGTTCCCCAGAGACATCCCAAACTTTGATTCTATCCCTACCCGCAGAAGCAACTTGCTTTCCATCACCACTAAAACTAACACTTCTCACCTTATCTCGATGCCCATCCCAGTTTGCTAACAGTTGCCCAGACAAATTCCAGATACAGACTTTTCCATCCCACCCACCTGTAACAATGCGCTCTCCATCTTGGCTAAAACTAACACTAGCAACAATTCTACGGTTACTGCGTTTCAATATTGCTAATTGCTCTCCTTCCAAGTTGCGTAATATTGCCGTGCCATTAGCTCCCACCGCTACAAGAGATTTACTATCAGGACTAAATTTTATCTCTAATATTAGGTCTTGCTTGGGATGACATTGACTGACAAGTTGCCCGTTTTCCTTCCAAATTGAAATATTATTGCGCCCTGCTGTAGCTAGGTATTTGCCATCAGGGCTAAAATTAATGCTGGTAAGTCTACCTCTGGTGCTTTCCCACTGAGTTAATATTTGACCAGATATATTCCAGATTTTGACACTGCCATCTTCTCCTCCAGTGGCTATTTTTCTGGTTAAACTGAAACCAACGCTCCAAACTGTACCTTGTTGAGTTTTCCATTGAGTCGGTTGTTTGGGAAATAAATTCCAGATGCGAATTGTACCGTCAGCACCCACTGTGGCAATTTGTTTTCCGTCTGGGGTAAAACTAAGAGCTGTAACTGAGTTACGATCGGCATTAAACTCAGTTAGAAGTTTTCCTGACAAATCCCAAATTTTGGTTGTACCATCTGCTGCTGCTGTGGCAATATGTTGATCGCTTGGACTAAAACAAACCTTTGTAATCTCTGTTTGCTCGGTTTCCCAGTCAAGTAACCGCCGTTGTGGAAAATTCCATAGTCGTGCAATTCCATTTTTGCCAATACAAACCAGATATTCTCCACTCCAACTCATGCTTACATTTGTCAGGGTAAACTTGTCGCTCCGATCTGCTTTCAACTCTAATGGTTGTCGTTTTAATCCTTTCCACAGTCTAACTATATTTTCTCTGACTGCAACTGCAATACACTCACCATCAGCGGCAAAACTTACAGTTGTTTTCCAGCTTGAATGAATATTTTTTTGCTTGAGCGAACGCCCAGAAATATTCCATAGTTGTACTCCTTTCTCTGCTACTGTTGCTAAATATTCGCCATCATTACTAAATCTGATTTGAGAGATTGTTCCCTGATTACTTTTAAACTGATTTATTTGTTTTCCTTGTAAATTCCAAAGTCTAATAGTGCCGTCTTTTCCTGCTGTTGCCAGGAGGTATCTATTGGGATTGAATCTGACGCACAAAACTTCATTTTCGTGACCTTTTAATTTTATGGAGTGAGGTTGTAATAAATGTTGTAATAAAATTGTGCCGTCTCTTTCTGCGATCGCTAAATATTCTCTATTTGAGCTAAAGCTGATATCTTTAACTCCGATGTAATTGCTAACAAATTTATTCTGTTGACGAATATTACCAATAATTTTTTGTAGTGTTGATATTGGATTTATAGTCGGATATTCTTGTAAGGATAAATCATCTTGAACGATTTGTTTTAACTTTTTTCCTGCCTGTATTGCTAAAATCAATCCTTCTATTTGATTAAACTCAAACTCTAATAAAGCCTCATTTGTAATTTTTTCAATCTCTTGAATATCTGTCTCAGAATATATTGATTTTTCTGCTGTTGATTCTGATAATAAACCTGCTTCTCGCAATTTATTTTCTACCCAATTAAGATTAAATACTTCTGCATAGATTTTGTTGTAAACCTTTAACCTTCCTTTTTGTTTGACAACCACTCCCGTCAGTCGTAATTCCCTGTGAAAATCCTGATTATCAGCTTTAATTTTTCCCTGCTTTAATATCTGCCGATATAATAATAGTAATTCTCCCGAAGATTGATTACTATAAATGAGGCGATCGCGTATAGTTCTCAAATGTTCTGGTTCGTCTTTTGCTTCCCAATTTTCTATAATTTGTGACCGGACAATTTCTCCTATTAATTCTGCCTCATTTTCTCTAGAAATATTAAATTGAACTTCTCTACAGTAAGATAAAATTATTTGACAGACTTTTTGAGTTAAAAATGGTTGCCCCCCACTCCAATTTAAAATTTCTCTCAATACCCCTATGCCATCATTCAAAATACCAGTAAACCCGGCAACTAAAGGTGTAGCTTCCTGGAATTTAAAACCTTCTAATTCGATAGCTTGACCAATATTAAAAGGTGTACTAATATTTCGATTTTTGATCAAATCTGATGGTGTAGCTACTCCCAATAAAGCAAAAGATAAGCGTTGATATTCCGAATTATCAGCCCGTTTATTATAACAAGAACGAATTAAAGCAAAAAAGTCATCTACATTAAAACTCAAGCTGAGGATACTATCAATTTCATCAATAAAAATTACAATATTTTCTGTTATTTCTTTAAGTAATACTTGTTCAATAAAAGCATTTAAACGTTGTAAAGCAGAAAGGAAAGAGCGATCGCCCCACCAACTTAAAATATCAAAACTATCCAATAAATCAAAACTACTAGCCAAACTATAAACTATTCCCGCATACCACTGTTCCGAGGTAATATCCTGACTACCAATGGCCGTCAAATCTATAGCCGCACAAACTACTCCAGATCCTTGTAAACGTCGCATTGTCTGAACCCGCAGACTAGACTTGCCCATTTGGCGCGAGTTGAGGACATAACAAAACTCCCCATCCATTAGGCCATTAAAAAGTTCTTCATCTGCCTGTCGTTTGACGTAAGTCGGAGCATCTACAGGTAGACTACCACCGACTTGGTAGGAGTAGGTTGAATTTCCTTCTGGGTTCATTATGGTCAGAGGCCAATTTAGAAATTTATTTCCAAAATACATTATCTATTTTGGCAGACATCAAGAGCGATGGCTCCTGTAGCTGAAGTCAAAAGTCAGAAGTCAGAAGTCAGAAGTTACAGCAGATTTCGGGCAAATGGTGAAAATCTTGTGTTGCGGGCATCTTGCCCGCTTCGGGTGTACCTCACGGGCAACGGAAAGGGCTGTAAATTCGCAGCATGAACTAAATTTGAGAGGAGTGAGAATGTTTGCTTCAGTAATGGCGACTACTATAAACCTCAAAATTATTGCTTTTTTAACTTTATTATTTCTTTTAAGAAATAGGTAAGCATTCAGCTATTAGCGGTTAGCTCTCAGAAATAATACCTGGGATATAAATTAAGTTTTTATCATCGACTAAAAGCAATAGCTAATAGGTGACAACTAACGGCTAAATGCTTACAAGAATAGTTATGTTATTGTTATACTTTTTTACGGCTTTGTTGCATGAATGTTGCGATAGGGTAGGAGTCAGGAGTCAGGAGTCAGGAGTCAGGAGTCAGGAGTCGGGAGTGATTTTTCTGTCTCGCGTTAACCCAAAATTCGCTCCATACATGATCTCCCGAGAACGAAAACCTTGTACTTTTTCCAGACCATTACAGGCAATTACCACGATTGAGTCCATGCTTTTAGATTTGATCGCTAGAGCAATAACTATTGAACAATAGATGAATAAAACATCAATACCACCGAAAGCGAGCAATCATTACTTTTATGCAACAAAGCCCTTTTTTACTGAAAAATGCTATTGAATTACTCCAACAAAATCTGCAATTACTCTCTCCAAACCTGCCACAACTCTTGTGAATCTATCAAAATCTATTTTGTCAGGAGTATCCTCTGGTTGATGATAGTAAGGATAACGAAGAAAAGCAGTATCTGTTACCATTAAGGCTGGATAATTTTGCTGCCAAAATGCCCAGTGGTCTGATAAATCTACCCCAGTAAATAATTCTGGAACTGCAGCACCTTCTGAGGGAAATTTAGTATGACGACGAAAAGAAGCAATAACATCACATACTAATTTTCTATTCGCCATATTACTTACAAAAGTAATGTAATTTCCTGTAGAAGGATAAAAATTATCGAGACCAGGAGGAAACTTTTGACTGCCCAATTCATCAGAATAATAACCAATAGTTTCTAAACTGAGCATTGCGACGATATTTTCTTGGTTTTGACGACAATTTTTAGCATAAACAAGACTACCCATATTAGGAGTCATAAAAAAAGGTGGTTCTTCATTCACAAATTCTACAAAACGCAAAGTTATCGATATTTTTTTGCCAGCAAATGCCCGCGCTAATTCTAATACTGCTGCCGTTCCTGTACCATTATCATTAGCTCCTGGACAATTAAACACTGAGTCATAATGACCACCCACTACTACAATTTGTTCTGGTTGATAGGAGCCTTGAATTTCTACTTCTAAGTTTTCAAATATTTGAGTATCTACTTGATAGCTTTGTCGTCTAACTTGATAATCACATCTACTAAATTCCCTAGCAATAAAATCAGCAGTATCTATTAGTTGAGAATAATTTAAATAGTTTCGTTCGCCAATTTCAATAACTAATTTGTGTAAATCCTGTTGTAGTGAATATTTGAGAGAAATTTCTGCTTCTGTTAGTTGTGGTAAGAGACCACTATAACTTTCTCCAGGCATTTTTAGCATAGAATTATTCTCTGTTAAATAATTTATCCAAGATCGATCAAATTGAGTCATACCAAATATCAAAAATTTGGCTATTTCACTGGTAATTATACCAATTGACTTTCAAGATGCCACAAATAGTTTCAAACTTTAAATCTTAAATAATTACCTGAAACTATTGTATTGTTAAAGTTTTTAGTAATCATAAATCTAACTTCTAATACCAAATTGATCAATTTTTGCTACAAATAGCTAGGATATTTTTTAGGAGTCAGGAGTCGTAGAGGTGGTTCGCTAATTGTTCCTACAGGAGTCAGAATAAATAGCTTTGATACCATTTATTACTTCATGACTTATCTAAACCCCCTCCTTAAGAGTGGGTCTTATCAAAGGGATATTTCCTGTAAAATCTTTTTATCGCCCTTATTATTTGTAACATTCTTTTTTCAAATTGGTATAATTTATGTAAGTCGCCAATCAAACAGTCCCCCTATCTGACTTGCCTGTAGCGTTATATTAAAATAACCACCCTAATACTGAGGTGGCTATCAACTTATTAATTAAAAAACGAGTTAGCAAATGTGATTAGTATTAGCGTTTAACTGAATCTTGCTCTAACTAAGCTTTAATTATTACAGACTTATTAGATAGAAATCAACAGGGTTATTGCAATAACCCTTTTTTTTCTATAGTAAAAAAATTTTATTTATTTTATCATAATTTCCGTAATTTTACTTATTGATAACCAAGGTCTGACGGTAAATCTACTTGTTGAGATGCTCCCACTGCTAATTTATCGCAACGCTCATTTTCTATATTTCCAGAATGACCCCGTACCCAAGAAAATTCAACTTCATGTTTATCACATAAATCTAATAATTTTCCCCATAGATCGGGATTCATCGCTTTATCTTTTTTATTGCGTTTCCAACCATTAGCTCGCCAACGTTTTGCCCAACCTTTTGTAACAGCATCAACTATATATTTAGAGTCAGTATATAGAGTAACTATAGAAGAAAATTCTAGTTGTTCTAATCCTACTATTGCTGCCATTAACTCCATACGGTTATTAGTAGTTAATTTATAACCTCCAGATAATTCTTGGCGTTTTTTATCAACAATGATAACTATTCCATAACCACCAGGGCCAGGATTACCACTACAAGCGCCATCAGTGTAGATAGTAATTTCATTTTTTTTTTCTGTCATTTGAGTTCCTTTTTATTACAGTAAACTTGCTCTAAAGAATAATAGAGTGATATGGTAGTCAAGCACATGAGGTAGATAATCAAGTAACTACTATACTTGTAACAAATAGTATAGATATCCACTACTACTATTACTATATTTCTGTGATTTATGATTTACTGGTTCAGTTTATAGAAATAAAAATGAACAATCAATATACAGGGTTTACTGAGTATTAAGATTTGTGGGTGACTTCTGATTACTACAACTACCAAGATATTGCTAAGGAAGCAAACTCAATTATCGGCAATAATAATTGTCAGATTATTGAGTTAGGTATAGGAACAGGGTTACTAGCACAAGAGTACATCAATATTGATCCAACCTGTGAGTTTACAGGAGTTTATTTTACCTATTCCTTGTAAAAGAAAAGCGAGGTAAAATCCCTTTTAGCAAAGTTTTCTCTTCAGCTCGTAATGCTGCCAAACAGCATTACAATGCTTCTAATCTAGTTGTTGCAATTCTACCTCGCAATCTCTCTCTGTTTAAACGGTATGGTTTCTCACAGGTGGGGGAACCACTGCATGACCCGACTGTTAAGTCTAGCTACAAGAAAGAGTCAATTATTATCCCAATGCAAACGCCTATTTGATGATAGAAATTACTGATAGCAAGCTTTTTTCCCCTTGTTTGAGACATGGGTAAGTTATGAAAGCTTTTTACTCCAAGAAAGCAAATTCTTCAGGACTTATATCATGTCCGGTTGAACAGTGATAATTAAAGCTCGTAGTAGGGCTTTAGCCCTAAGATAGGTATTTATCGGGCTAAAGCCCTACTACAAACAAAAACTTTTTTATCACTAATTATCCGGACATGATATTACGCAGAGTAAAAGTGGCCTAGCTCATAGTTTACTCTAAATAAAAATATTTATTTTGCCTAAGTCTTGTTTAGTTATTTAAAATGGTGATGCCCAATCTACTAATTACAGTATATTGAGATAGATAAGTTTTTTGATGAACTTCTGACTGAACTTGTAATTACAAAACTGATGAACTCAATCTCACAAACTCAATCCCGCAAAGCAGACCATCTACGAATCTGCTTAGAATCAGATGTCCAATTTAACAACACGACCAATGGGTTAGATCGCTACCGTTTTACCCATTGCTGTTTACCAGAATTGAACCGCAGTGAAATAGATATAACAACCAAATTTCTAGGGAAACAACTCGGTGCGCCATTATTAATATCCTCAATGACAGGTGGCACTGAACAAGCAAAAATGATTAATTATCGTTTAGCCAAAGTTGCCCAACACTATAAAATAGCTATGGGAGTTGGTTCCGAACGAGTCGCTGTAGAAAACCCCAAAGTAGCTGATACCTTTGCTGTGCGATCGCTTGCCCCTGATATCCTTATTTTTGCTAACTTAGGAGCTGTCCAATTAAATTATGATTATGGCATTGACCAGTGTCAACAAGCGATTGACATTTTACAGGCAGATGCCCTAATTTTACATCTTAATCCTCTCCAAGAGTTTATTCAGACTGAAGGTGATACTAATTTCCGAGGCATTCTTGACAAAATATCAAAATTGTGTCGTATATTGCCAGTACCAGTAATTGCTAAAGAAGTAGGTAATGGCATTTCTAGAAAAATGGCTAAAAAACTAATTGATGCAGGAGTAGCAGCCATTGATGTTGCAGGAGCTGGAGGGACTTCTTGGGCAAAAATTGAAGGTGAACGGGCTAAAGATGCTCGTCAGCGTAGGTTAGGAAATACTTTTGCTAATTGGGGTTTACCCACAGCAGAATGTATTACCACTATTCGTACTCTCAACTCAGAGATTCCTCTAATTGCTTCTGGAGGTTTACGAAATGGGCTGGACGTGGCAAAGGCGATCGCTCTTGGTGCAGACCTAGGTGGATTAGCTTGGCCATTTCTCCAAGCAGCAGTCGAATCAGAAGAATCTCTAAATTTATTAGTAGATATATTAATTGCAGAAATAACTACAGTTCTATTTTGTACAGGTAATTCTAACTTGTCTGAACTAAAAAAATCTCAAACCTTGGAAAAATTAAACTCAAGAATGTACTAAGTATTGAAGAGATAAAAACCATTTTTATTGATTTGCTGAACTAAATTGCCCAAGCTGAAAATATACTCTTACGTTAGATTTCTCAAGGGTTGACAATTTCTCTTGCCTAATTTTTCAATTTCTATCCGGGTGGCATTCCATGTAATCATTTTAAACGATATTTTTTTAACATTTGTGGAATAGGCTCAACATCAAAAAAAATCTGGTGTAAATCTTTTACTTTTTCAATTCCTAACTTAGTAGCTTTTAGAGAAAGATTTCCATCATTAATGTAATCTTTTTTACGACTATCTGAAAAGTTGTAGTAATTTAAAATTTAATGCAGTCAGTGGATTTGGCAAAGTTTTTTATATTTTTTAGTTACGATAAATATAAACTAATACCATTAGTTAGTTTCCCACATTAGCAATTTTCACTAGAAAAATGAAGGATTTCTTCAAATACACCTTTGCCAGTCTAATTGGCAGCATACTAGGAATTACTCTGATTATCGGCTTTGGATTTGGCGGAGTAATATTTTTTGTTGCTTCGATTGCCAGCAAAAGTAAAGATATAGGTCCACAAGTTAAAGATAAATCAATCTTAGTTTTCGACCTCGCTACAAATATTACAGATACTCGACCCCTCTCCTCGACTGGGGAAGCACTCCAAGAAGCTTTATCCAGCGACCAACCTACAACCATCACTCTCCGAAAAGTAATTAATACTCTCAATGCTGCTGCCCAAGATGAAAAAATAATCGGCATTTATATTAAAGGTAGCAATACTCCAGCAGCAACAGGATTAGCAAATCTACAAGAAATACGGCAAGCACTTCAACGGTTCCGAGACACTGGCAAAACTATTATTGCTTATGATATGGACTGGACAGAAAGAGAATATTATCTAGCTTCCGTAGCAGATGAAGTTGTGATTAATCCCTTTGGTGTCCTTGAGTTCAATGGTTTAAGTTCTCAAACTATGTTCTTGACTGGTGCATTGGAGAAATTCGGCATCGGAGTTCAGGTAACGAGAGTGGGTAAATATAAGTCTGCCGTTGAACCCTTTATCCTAGACAAAATGAGTCCGGAGAACCGACAGCAAACTCTCCAATTATTACAGAATATTTGGGGTCAATATCTGCAAACAATTGGTACAAGTAGAAAGTTAACAACACAGAAATTACAGGAGATTGCTGATAATCAGGGTATATTGATGGCTAATACCAGTTTAACAACTAAGTTAGTAGATAGAGTTGCCTACTACGATGAAGTGTTGACAAAACTTAAACAACTAACTGGTAAAGAGGAGGACGATAAAACTTTCACACAAATTAGTCTCAACAACTATGGCAAAGTACCAAAAGTTGCAGCAAGTCTCAGTAGGAATGTTAAAAGCAACAATAAAATTGCCTTAGTCTATGCTGAAGGAGAAATAGTTAATGGTACTGGTACTCCCAGACAGGTAGGGGGCGATCGTCTAGCAAAGGAATTACGAAAGCTACGATTTGACGAAAAAGTTAAAGCTGTAGTTTTGCGAGTTAATAGTCCAGGCGGCAGTGCATCAGCATCAGAAGTTATTGGCAGGGAAATCAAGCTTATTAGTGAAGAAAAACCTGTAGTTGTATCTATGGGTAATATAGCTGCTTCTGGTGGGTATTGGATTTCTATGAATGCAGATCAAATAGTTGCTGAACCCACTACTGTTACTGGTTCGATAGGGGTTTTTGGTGTGTTGTTCAATGTTCAAGAACTAGCTAATGAAAATGGAATTACTTGGGATGTGGTGAAAATTGGTCAGTTTGCAGATTTGAATACTACTTCTCGTCCTAAAACTGAAGAGGAGTTAGCTTTGATTCAAAAGATGGTCGATTCAATTTATGAGCGATTTATTACAAATGTAGCAACTGCTCGTAATTTAGCACCAGAAAAAGTTGCGGAAATTGCTCAAGGAAGAGTTTGGTCTGGTGCGGATGCTCAAGAGTTAGGTTTGATTGATGAAATTGGTGGGATAGAAGTTGCTATTAAAGTTGCTGCGGAAAAAGCTGAACTGGGAGATAGTTGGAAAGTTGAGGAATATCCTAAGTCTCGTAGTTTAGAGCAACGGATTTTCAGAAGTCTTTCAGGTGTGGAAGTTGGCATACCTACTACTCCTTTAGATCCGCTAACTGCAGAATTTAAAAAGTTACAGGAGGAGTTGGTTAGTTTGAGAGCGATGAACGATCCTTATGGGATTTATACCCGTTTACCGTTTAATTTGAGAATTGATTAATTGAGGAGTCAGGAGTCAGGAGGGAAGAGAACTTAAAAAGATTTGCTCTTTGCTGAAATCACTCACTATGAAGGTAAATTATTCCTAACTTACTCCTAATTCTAACCATTCTCCAGGAAGCAAATTACTTTGTTTTACCGTTAATTTTATTATTGTTCCTAAATAAATAACTTGGAGTTAAATATGAACCTGCTAAAACGTTGTTTTCTTAACATAGAAGATATAGAAATAGAAGTTTGTAAAAATGTAAATGGTATCTATTTTGTTCGCCATCATACCTACTGGAGCATAGTCTATGGCAAAAAAAATCCAGACCCACTATACAATTGCATCACCTACAACCTGGAACTTATGGTCAACAATCGCCTTTCAACAATAAAGTGGTCTGGTTATCAGTTTAAATTAGAAAAGATTTGTTTTGAGGATGGTATGGAAGTAGAAACTGCTTTAATTCCACTGCAAATGTTTGAAGATTTTATCCACTATCAAGCTAATAACAGAGGAAATCCACCAGATTATGAATGTACTAGATTAGCTCATTGGCTAAAAAATAATAGCTTAAAAGAATTAGCGATTGCCGATTTTTAGAAGCAAATTAGAAATTAATAATAAATGACCAAAATATTTACCCACCCTGCCAATTTTAGGCAAGATTGGCAAACAACATCAAATTTATTTTTATCCGTTCAAAAAATGCAATTATTAAATTTATTCAGATGAAATTGTTGATTGTAGATTTAGAAAAATTCGAGGTTTTACAATGTATACCTCAAAAATATGTAGAGAAATCGTCAAACAAGTAATTGGGAAATATGCCAAAATCTTCTAAATTACTTCCCTATTCCCTATTCCCTGATCTAAAACTTATAATTACGCTCTCTTACCCACAAACTAACAGGTACAGCTTTACCTTGAGAATTAACTTTTACTTCTACAACAAAAGGTATGTCACCTTCTGAATCAACATTACGTTGTACTTCCGAAATATCCTGATTAATTTTTTCTCGTCTATCCTCTGGCATATAATAAGTTTCTAAACCATATTTAACTCTCCAACCATCAAGTTTCCCTTGAATAGCTATTTGATTATCTGGCAAATTTTCTGGCATTTTTGCACTTACTGCCACAGGTTGCCAAACTTTAGGAACTTCTGAATTTTCTATTTTTTCAGGTGCAGCTAAAATTACATAAATGTTAGTTTGATTGTCTGAAGAAAATCTGCCGGAAGTTTCCAATTCAAATTGATGCCAACCAGGAAGTTTACTCAAATTATCTTTGCGGGAAATGTCATAACTTAATACCTGATAATAGCCACGCAAAAAATCATAAGGATCTACAGGTGCAGTTTGTAAAATAACTGTTCTACCTGTAATGTGAGTGTAAATAGCTTGAGCAGGAACTGACAAAATTAATGCTAACTGCAAAGTTAAAGGCAAAACAAACCGCCAAATAGGTATTTGCTTTGTCAAAGATTTCGTTTCATTAATAGGTAAACTTAATTCTTCAGAATTATTCTCATGTTTAATTGATAAATTGCTATGACTAAAAGGATTATCAAATTTCATGTTAGTTCTCCACTTAGTTGTTTGAAGTTACCATAATTAGTTGTCAAAAAGTATTGGTTTATTTTTAGTATAACAACAAATTGCACTTCCTGAAGCCAACCGACAAAGCTATATTAATTACTGCATTCTATCAATTGTCCGATACTGAATTGCCTCAGCAACATAACCAGGTTTCAAATCCTCATCCCCCGCTAAGTCAGCAATAGTTCGCGCCACTTTCAAGACCCGATCGCTTGCCCTCGCTGACAACCCCAATTTTCTAATCGCCCCCTCCAACAAATTCCGACTGCTATCATCCAACTTACACCACTTGCTAAAATGACGACTTTGCATCTGCGCATTACAACTTAAACCACTCTCATCCTCAAACCGATGTCGAGCGCGATCCCGTGCCACTCTCACCCTTTCTCTGATATCTACCGAACTTTCCCCAGTTTCCTGTCTAGTAATTTCCTCTGGTTTTAAGCGACTCACCATCACCTGTAAATCTATCCTATCCATTAAAGGTCCTGAAAGCTTGCCCCAATATTGCTCCCGTTGCCGTGGAGAACAAGTACATGGCTGAATAGGGTCGCCATAATAACCGCACGGACAAGGGTTTGTACTCGCCACCAAAGTAAACTGAGCTGGAAATTCTACTGAGAGCCTAGTGCGGGATATTGTCACTACCCCATCTTCCAAAGGTTGACGCAAATATTCCAAAACATTGCGATTAAATTCTGTTAACTCATCTAAAAATAATACTCCTCTGTGAGATAAAGAAATTTCCCCCGGTCGCGGAAAACTGCCTCCACCGACTAAAGACGGCCCCGATGCCGAATGATGGGGAGCGCGAAACGGGCGATCGCTCACCAAACTACCTCTATTTTTCAACAACCCCGCCACTGAATAAATTTGAGTTACTTCCAACGCCTCCTCAACACTCAAGGGGGGCAAAATTCCCGGTAAACGTCGTGCTAACATTGTTTTCCCACTGCCAGGAGGTCCAACAAAAATTAAATTATGTCCACCCGCAGCAGCTATTTCTAAAGCACGGCGAGCATGATTTTGTCCTTTAACTTCTTTTAAATCTAAACCTATAAATTCTTGTTTTGCCAAAATCTCAGCAGTATTAATTTCTACAGGAGAAAAGGTAGTAGGATTATTCAAAAAATCGGTGACATCAAATATATTATCAAATCCATAAACCGATAATCCTTTTACTAATGCTGCTTCTTGTACATTAGCAGTAGGCACGACTAAACCAGTAATTCCCATTTTTTTGGCTGCTGCTGCAATAGGTAAAATTCCGACAACTGGTCGCAATGTACCATCAAGAGAAACTTCTCCTAAAAATAGATAGTCTCCCAATAAATCTGCATTTACCTGTCCCGAGGCAGCCAAAATTCCTATACTAATAGGTAAGTCAAAACTAGGACCCTCTTTCCGTAAATCTCCAGGGGTGAGATTAATCAGAATTTTCCGCATAGGGAAGGCATAACCACAATTTTTCAGAGTCGCTTTAACTCTTTCCTTTGACTCTTGAACTGCGGCATCTGGTAATCCTACGACGACAACTTTTGGCAGTCCCCCAGATACATCGACTTCCACACCTACTTTTATGGCCTCAATGCCAATTATTGATGCACTCCAGACTCTAGCTAACATATTACTTTAAAAGGTTAAATCAGTTTTTTTAATTAAGACAATTAGATTTTAGTAGAGGAAATAATCTCATTAATGGAAAGGTCACAGTTTTTGGAGCGGGGTTTAAATCCCCGTTACAAAAACAACTTCTGACTTCTCACTTCGTTAACAGGTACTTACCTTCTTTTATCTTCCTCCTTCCGTCTTCCTTCTTCCTTCTTACTTCTTTTCTAAGTTTTAATTTACTAAGAAAAAATATTCTGGATATTGTTTAGCTACTAAAGCAGATAAATACAAAATAACCGCTAAACCTAATGTAGCCCAAGACCATGATTTTTGTTGCCAAGGCAATTCAAAATATTTTTCAATCAGATATAAGAAAAAGAACGTACCGCCAATTCTTTGTAATAATAAAACTTGCCAAACTGAACCAATATAAAGTGCAATAATACCTGATACTATTGTCAAAAATTGTAACCAAAGATAACGATTTATATTAAAATTTCCATACTCATACCATTTGCTAGAAACAATTAAAGTTCCAACAAAATAAACAAAACTACCAACAAATAAAACTCCTGTAGAAAAAATTCCCATATAGGGAAGTTCAACATTTGTTACTTCTGCACTAACATATATAGTTAATAAAATTAAAGAAGCAGACATCGCTCTAGGAATTACATCTTTTTCAGCAAAACCAATCATGTAACGAAGAGGCGTAATAATTACAGAAAAACCGAGACAAGTCTCCAAGGCAATAATAGTAATAAAACCTAACAGAGAACTTTTATAAACAATTGCAGCGATCGCCCAAATTATGAACAGGATGAAACTATCAAGATAATAAGGATAACTATTTTTATCATCAACAAGCTTTTGGAAAAATTTTCTATGCAGATAGTGGCTGAAACTAATAGCACCAATTAACCCCAAGCAACCAGGAAAAGCAATAAATTCACCTATTCCTGTAACAAAATTTCCCCCAACAATGGCAGCCAAACAAACTAAGTAAATAATAATTTCATAACCCCAATCTGGAATTAGCGTCAGAATAGGAATTAAATATAGAGAAGCTAACGAAGCTAGTGCCAAAACAAGTAAAATTGCTGCTGCAGTCAAGATAATATTTGTAAAAGTCACAAAACCAGCAATTTTTTGAATTATGTTTGTTTGGCTTCCCGGTGTAACTATTTCGTAGTTATTAGTTAATCGTATAATCTGTTCTAAGTTTAACTTTTCCCCAACAATAATTTGAGATTTTTCCAAGTAATATTTTGTTTCTGTTGTTGCCTGAGTTTCTGAAAGTACACCCCTTTTTTCTAGTTCGTCGATAGTAGTAATACTGTGTCGAATAGAAATTAATTCTTGAACTTTTTCTAGTGGGAGGTTATCAAGATTATTAATATTATTTTGGGCAAAACTCACACTAGGGGTGGAAAGCCAAAATATAACCACTAAAAATAAACTAATTAGCCGACGCATCATAATATATAGTTTTGTAGAATGGTCATCTTTCCCTTTCTTTATATTTTCCCCGATAAAAACAAAAAACGCTCCCCAAAAATGGAGAGCGTTATTATTAGTTAATTAAAAGATTAACCCTTGATAGCAGGAGCTTCAACAGAAGCTAAGTCTAGAGGGAAGTTGTGAGCGTTACGCTCGTGCATTACTTCCATTCCTAAGTTAGCGCGGTTGATGATGTCTGCCCAAGTGTTTACCACACGACCACTAGAGTCGATGATGGACTGGTTGAAGTTGAAACCGTTTAAGTTGAAGGCCATTGTGCTGATTCCTAATGCTGTGAACCAGATGCCTACTACTGGCCATGCACCCAAGAAGAAGTGCAAGGAACGGCTGTTGTTGAAAGAAGCGTATTGGAAGATTAAACGACCGAAGTAGCCGTGAGCTGCTACGATGTTGTAAGTTTCTTCTTCTTGACCGAATTTGTAACCGTAGTTTTGAGATTCAGTTTCTGTTGTTTCACGTACTAAGGAAGAAGTTACCAAGCTTCCGTGCATTGCACTGAATAATGAACCACCGAATACACCTGCTACTCCTAGCATGTGGAATGGGTGCATTAAGATGTTGTGCTCTGCTTGGAACACTAACATGAAGTTGAATGTTCCGGAGATTCCTAAAGGCATTCCATCGGAGAAGCTTCCTTGACCGATTGGATAGATTAAGAATACTGCTGTTGCTGCTGCTACTGGAGCAGAGTATGCAACACAGATCCAAGGACGCATACCTAAGCGGTAGGATAGTTCCCACTCACGACCCATGTAGCAGAATACGCCGATGAGGAAGTGGAAAATTACTAGCTGGTATGGGCCACCATTGTAGAGCCACTCGTCTAAGCTAGCTGCTTCCCAGATTGGGTAGAAGTGTAGACCAATAGCGTTGGAGGAAGGTACTACTGCACCGGAAATGATGTTGTTTCCGTAGAGTAAGGAACCAGCGACGGGTTCGCGGATACCATCGATGTCTACTGGAGGTGCTGCTACGAAAGCGATAATGTAGCAGATAGTAGCTGTTAGAAGAGTAGGGATCATTAATACACCGAACCAGCCGATGTAAAGACGGTTATCAGTGCTAGTTACCCAGCTACAGAACCGTTCCCATACGTTAGCGTTTTCACGCTGTTGTAAGGTTGTAGTCATGTGATAATAATTGCTATGTATTTTTCAAGGTTCTCGGTAGCTTTGTTGCTACCTTGTTTACTATATTAATCATCTAATTTAGTTTTGTAAAGGGTTTTAATAAAAGTATGTTGGAATTTTTTAATAAGTTAGACTTATACTTTTTTAGTTGGACTCTCATAACATAAAGTTTTACAAGCAGTCATTAAAGATGGACTTATAACTTTGACGCTACAGTAATTACTAATTTAGGTTTATAGTTCTACGGGCAAGTCAGAATTCAGAAGTAATGTCTAACTGAGTTTTAAAATTTAGCAATGTTCTAAGCTATGCTTCAACCGCTATATAACTAAATAAAGCTAAAACCTAAAAACTACTAAACTGACACCCCTCAAATAATTTTGTAATAGTAGGGTGGGTTTTGCGTTAGCTTAATTGTGTTAAAAATTTTGTCAGATAAACCCGCCCCCACCCCAATAATCCTAATCGACAAAATTAGCCGTGTAAGCCCAACACAATCTTGTTCAATAATCTTGAATTAGCCTGGAGGCCACTGCATTTGACGACCCCCAAGAATATGGAGATGTAGATGAAATACGGTTTGGCCAGCTTCAGGGCCATTATTAATCACTACACGATAGCCATTTTGTAGTCCTTGTTCTTCTGCGATGCGCTTTGCAGTCAGCAACAAATGCCCCATTAAAGCATGGTCTTCAGCTACAGCATCGGCTAACTTGGGAATAGGCTTTTTCGGAATCACCAGGATATGAATGGGGGCTTGAGGATTAATATCTCTAAAAGCCAAGGCCATATCATCCTCATAAATAATATCTGCGGGAATCTCGTGCCTGATAATCTTACTGAAAATAGTGTCTTGTTCGCTCATTTATCTATTTATAAAGAACTAACTATACAAATCTAAGAATATAGGAATTCCCTAAAAAGTTGAGAATGAAAGTTCACTAAAAATCACTGGCCATTATTAAATTGCGCGATCGCGCAATTTAACTTAATTGCTTCACCAAGTGAATATGTTTTTTTGAAACCCAATAAAACTTGTAGGCCGAAGTAGCGATTGCTACTTCGGCTTTAGATTTTTAACAAAGTTTATTCAATAGATTAAAAGTTGAGTTTGGGTGTTATTGAGTTGTAGGGCATCTTTGGCTAATGTCAATCATCTGATTCTTTACAATTCAGGATAATTTGAGCTTTAGATGAGATGAAATTTGCTCCTGAGAAATTAAATAGAAATAACAATGACGAAATCCTTCATCTAAAATACTGTGAAATTATTTGCACCTTTTCATATTGCGTTTTGCTAGGGGATATATACAGCAAAAACAAACTCTTAACAAATGCTCAATCTTTTGTTTGATCAAAATAATTTGCTCCTGCAACTCTACCTTTTATGGCGAAATGTTTTTAGAGGGTTCTTCAAAATCCCCGTTATAAAACAATACAGTTCAAATAAGACCAAAATTTATAAAGCATGGAACCATTTAGATAAGCTTTTCAGATTAAAGAACTCCAAAAAAATCCTTAACTGAACTATGTTGCATTAGAAAAACAATTTATGACTTTTGACTTCGTTAAAGACAGCCTCTATCAACCATTTTTTGAATATCCACTAGCAGTAATATCAAATTCATAAATATAGTCAGACCTTTCAATTTTTGTAGTGTAATTTCCATCAGGATATAGATTCATTAATCTTAATCCCGGTGGCTTTTTATCTAGAACAAATTTTGGATTTTTTGGTTCAAATTGAATACAAGTAGAAGGGGTTGTTAAATAACGAACACCATTTATTTCTGTATCAAATTCTTGATGAACATGACCAGATAAAACAACTTTTACCTGCGGATAACGATTAATTATATTTAATAATGGTTCTGGGTCATGTAAAATAATTCTATCCATCCATTCTGAGTTTATTTTTACAGGAGGATGATGTAAAGCAATTAAAACTGGTTTTTTTCCTATCATTTTCAGTTGAGATTCTAACCATTCCAGACTTTCTGGATAAATTTGACCATGCACACATCCAGGCACATTAGTATTTAGCAATAAAAAGTGCCACCCACCCATTTCAAAATATTTTTTTGAAGAAATAGGGGCATAATTTAACTCCTGTTCCATAATAGGTAAACAGTCATGGTTTCCTGCTATCCAGTAAGTAGGAATATTTAGGGGACTAAGTAAGGATGCTAGACGTTGGTATGATTCTGGGGTTTCATCTTGAGAAATGTCCCCAGTGAGTAGCAGCACATCTGGCGGGGGTTGTAATTGTGCCAGTTTCTCTAAAACTTTAATGAAAGAGCTTTCGGTGAGAACTCCATACATTTTTCCCTGAGTCGGATCTGCAAATAAATGGGTGTCGGTAATTTGGGCGAGAAGGACAGGAACTTTAGAAATCATGATTAATCAGAAAGTTTTTATCTTGTGAGGATAAGAATCTTAAAGATAGCTTTAAATATTTGTCCATAGTGCAATGGAAAACAAGGCCATAAGTGATTTAGATCGCATTCACTTTTTAGAGAGTTGCTATATTTCTTTGGATAGTGTATATTAATGTGTGTGAGTAAAAATGGCGGCATGGCCAAGTGGTAAGGCAAGGGTCTGCAAAATCCTCATCCCCCAGTTCGAATCTGGGTGCCGCCTTTGATAAATAAATATTAAGAGATGCTTAGAGATTAATTTTTGGTAGTTTACGGCAAATCACAGTAGCTCACTATTTAAGTTTAACTATTAATCTGCGCCTAAACTACCCTGCTGGACTAACGCACCTAAAATGTTGTAATAGTAGGGGCGAGTTCCACGTTAAATTAAGGAGTTTCACCATTAGATAAAATAAACCCGCCCCAAAATCTAACGCACAAAATTAGCCGTGTCATTAAACTACACTTTTACCTTTGATTAAGGTCTTTTTTTGTTGTTAATTTCTTTGGGTATTTGAATGATACTTTGAGAGCGTTTGAGCTTAATAAAACACACTTAATTCTGATAGATTGATCCATTATTTTTACTGTGAATTGCTAGGTGATAGTGACTTAAAAAACTTCCTGAGAGGGAACCGATAATTTCACATTTGTTACTCATCAATATTTGTACTCTTCGTCTATAATATGTGGAATCGGCTACTTTGATAAAAGTTGACAGGAAGATAGTTTTAGTATAATTTTAAGTTTGTTGTAAATTATAATAATGTTTTGTAATTCTTTCATAATTATGTTTATAGCACTTGCCATTATTCTTAGGATATTCTCAAATGATCAAAAATATAGCAATAATGTAGGGGCAATTTACGAATTGCCCCTACTGACTTCTGATCTTAGCTATAACTACTATTTTTGTAATGATGGTAAGTAGCTAACTTTAGCCCATTTAGCAATAATATTACCTAGCCATTGAATATTGTCATAAGACTGATAGGCAAGAAGATGATAATCTTGATGGGTAGTTTTGATTAATAAGCCCCATGATGAGAATCTATTCCCTTTAAAACCGCTAGTTTTAACTTGTTCTATATATTTAATTTTTGAGCGCTTAATTTTTTGTTTTTTTTCTTTAAAAGTACCTAATTTTTCATTGAAAACTAGGCAGTCAAATCTCAAGTCAAAGCTGGCTTGTGCTAGAAAAAAATATAGAACTATATAGACTTGATCGAAAATTTTAGCAGCAAAAAAATACATCACTAAAGGAATAAAGAAAAATATAAAAGTTAAAATACTGATTAAATAATCTTGAATTAGGATAAATGAAGTTATCAGCAATGTAGCAATAAAGATACAGAATAGTATCCAAGCAAAAATGCAAATAATTGCAAATATAAGTAAGTATCTCATACCATTTGGACGATAAACTAATAGAAGCTCACTGTTAGAAGAGTAGAATATTCTAAACCCTTTAGGAGGTGGAATAATTGGTAACATAATAGAAGGAAAGATAATCAAGGATTTTAAACATTTATTGCTAGACAAAATTTTAACTCATACCAAATATAATTTATTTGAAAAATAAATTGTTGGCTTGACGTTTTGTAGAATTTTTTTATTGGTGTTAATTGTGGATTAGAGTGTGTTTCATATCAGTGAGCTACACCTGTAGCGGGCAATATACCCGAACTACAAAGACTTTATAACTAATATTTGTACCGCATATACCTGCCACCTGCTGTAATTTTCGGAAAATAAAATATTCTTGTAGGAAAGTTCTATGGAACTTCCCTACTTTCTCGTCTGTTCCCTATTGCATATTCCTATAATTTATCTGGAGTAATAAGCAAATCTCTGATACATTTACCTGTAAGCATGATAAACAGGATTAGCGATCGCTGCTGCAACGCCCACTACAAAAAGTTCCCCAATACCCAAGGATTATTATTGAGAATACAACCATAGTGGGGAGAAATTACTATATGTTCCATCAACGCCATACCAATACCCCAAGTAATAACAACTATCATTTGACTGCAGGCAGTCTTAGTATTAAGAATGTGTTCTGCACCCACCAACACATCGCCCCACTCGCACTTCTACAAAAACTGCTCCAAAAGAATGTTTGGCATATTCTTGTTGCTCTTATTTCGATGAATTTTTACCAACTGCTTCAATATTTTCCTAACCATAAGGAGTCAGAATTTGCTGATAACTTTCTGCCACAGTAGTATTATTTTGCAACAATAATTTCTCTGAATCAAAAATTATCTTCTCTGGTTTTACTTGATAAAGTAGAGAGTCATATCGAATCAGCTTAATTCGGTATCAAAAAATCTTTCATCTGAGTGCCAAAGCAAAATATTTCTAAATTCTCTTCACTTCTGACTCCTAATTAATATCATGTCCGGATAATTAGTGATAAAAAAGTTTTTGTTTGTAGTAGGGCTTTAGCCCGATAAATACCTATCTTAGGGCTAAAGCCCTACTACGAGCTTTAATTATCACTGTTCAACCGGACATGATATAACTATCTAATTATATCAAATCCGGTTAATTGCACATAGAATCTGATTATATGATATATGTTTATGATTCTATAATTATTAAATCTTCAATCTCCCTAAATTCCAATCCTGGAAGTGGTTAAGGGTGTTTTCCCGTCTCCCCATCCCCCCATCTCCCCATCTCCGCATCTCGTCCAAATATATAATAAGTATTCAAGCGGATTTGATATTACACCAATGCTACTGGATTTGATAATCAGGCTGAGAAATTGTCATATCTAATACTTTATTCCGAGCGTTCATTGGTGCTGCTTGTATTGCTGAACCTGGCGATCGCGTATTGTGTAGAATAAACTCCTTGAGTTGTATTGTAGAGGATGAGACTGTCATCTTCCCAAAGTGACAACTGCTATAATACTTACACAGTACAACTTATTTTTATCATTATTTTCTGACTTCTTCTGATGATAAATGACGTTCATACCATAAGCCTGCGGCTATTACTCCTACACCACATAAAATAAATACAAAAGACTTCAGTAATAATCCAGTATTGTACTCAAAAGTACGACTAATAATTTGTAAAGTCAGTAATACTAAACCTCCCCAAAAAGTACTTCTAATTCCTCGCGCTAATCCAATCCTAATTAAGCCTGCTGCCAAAAGAAACATTTCTATATTTATGATAAAAGTCGCTATTTCTGGAATTTCATTAATACTTAGATGCCAGAAACATAATATTGCTGTTCCAACAATAAAACCCAAAATTACACCACTGACTAAATCTAATCGCCAACTCTGAAAATCTCTTTTATTTGGTCGTGCTAAATAGAACCATTCCCAAATAGTTAATCCCACAAACACTAAAACTTCAACTAAAGTTAACCAATGAATTTTTGATGATGTTCCAGAATAATTTACTAATGAAAAGTTCTGCCAAAATCTTTGAAAAGATAAATAGAAAAATCCAATACTCAAGTACCAAATAGCTAAATTTCTTGCTAGAGGTTGAAAAATTCTGCTATCTAAGTTTGGTAAAATAGTATCGTCATATCCCCACAATAAAGCAGGAGGTAAAGTTAAAGCGATCGCTCCCCATAAACCATGATTTGATAAATCAAAAACTCGGAACAGACTAATTTCTAAAGCTAGCAATATTATCAATATAGATAGAAAGAAAATTATTCGTGAATTGCACCAGTAAGCTAGGGGAAGAAACAACAATATTGCCACCAAAGACATATATTCTATTATGAAGTGTAACCAGGAAAATTCTCCTGGGTAAAATACAGTTGATAACCCCATTAAATAGCCTAGTCCTATCAATAGAGTAGCGATAACTCCCAAAGAAGCTAGTTGTAGACTATAAGCCATTACTAAAACTCCTAATCCCCAAACAATATATAATCCGTAGGGAGAACCACCAATATGAAACATTTGAGCCATTAGTGCTATATTTGCCCCTAAAATTAATGCCCCAAATATTAATAGGCCGTGACCTAACTTTTGTTTTTTATTGGTTGTATTAGGTAGAGTATTTTGTTGTCGCCATAGATAAAAACCAGTGGTATTAACTCCGACAAATAAAGTTAATAAAAGGAGTGTTTTTACTTCTCTTGACCACTGTTGCCAGTTAGCAGAAACAAAAGTAATTATACCCAATCCTAGGAGAATACAGCCTAGGGAAATTAAGATAGTAATAAAACGAGAGCTAGCAGTTTTTTCTAAAAAATCAAACTGGTAACGCTCTGATAATTCTTGATAAAGATCGTTATCAATTAATCCCTCTGCTTGCCATAGTTTCGCTTCTGTGCGGAGCTGGCGACGAAACTTTTCTGTAATCATTTTATTTCTAGAAGAAGTTAAGAGTTTATGTTATATTTATAGCGAATTTAAAGTATATAAAGTACAAATATTAACGATCAAAACTTTTGCATCTTGCCTGTTACAGCGGTACATTAAGCTTAATTAAGTCTGCTTTAACTCTAGGATACTAAATAATCATAAATTTTATTTGAGTTTATTTTTCTAAAATAGAGTGTAGGTAAGCATTCAGCGGCCAGCTATCATTCACAAGTTATCAACTCATTATTCATTATCAATTAATAAGATTTCCTAACCTTCAATCCTCTCGATTTTAACCAGAGGTAATTATCTATTATTCATTATCAATTAATGAACTGAATTTATATAAATTATCGTGGCAATTAACAATTTTCACTTAAGTATAGATGCCAGTTTTAAAATTGCCACATTTATCTGATTTTATCCTTGGGGAAACCGGGCTAATGTTATGATGAATTGATAATATTTATACTTACTTGAAGTTACCCGGTTTCTGAGTCTTGTTTAGGAGTAAACTAAGTCCTGATTTAACAATTAATAAGCCCATTATTAATTATGCTTCGGGATTTAATGGCGTTCCTAAACTTTCATAATTTCCATCTCCTTCTAATTGTTGACGACCATTGCGAATCACCTTGAGCATATCCGTTAACTGCTGTTCAATACTATCAAGCACATGATCTGCATAGTCATCAGCACCATTCTGAATTTCATCACATTCGGCGATCGCTCTAGCTCTCATTTCTTCCAGTTCTTGTTGAGCTTGATAGCGAATTTGTTCAATTTCAGCAATAGTAGCTTGTTGAATTGCTTCACAATCTAGCTGAACCTGATTTCTGAGCTGATCTGCTTCTACTTTAGCTTGCTGCACAAGACCCATTTCATTTAAAATTTGGGAAGCTCGTTGTTCAGCATTTTCAATAATCTCTTCAGCATAAAGTTCAGCTTCTTGAAGAATTTCATCCTTATGTCGAACAATCATTTCTGCTTCCTGAAAAGCAACTGGTAAATTCAGACGTACTATATCTAGTTGGTCTAATAACTGTTCTTCATCTATTAAAGTACGTCCCACAAAGGGTATTCTAGGACTATCGAGAATAATCTCCTCCAGTCGATTTAGTTCTCTCTGGATATCTACTCCAGGAGAAGCACTGGTGGATTCACCCTCGACATTTTGTCCATTTACTTCTGGTTCAATATTGGCTGAGTTTTGTCGTAACATTTATAAATATCAATAGCAATGTGCTGAGGAACAAGATGATCTACTGAGCCACCAAAAATGGCAATTTCTTTAACTACACTACTACTTAAAAAACTATATTCGTTAGAGGTAGCCAAAAAAACTGTCTCTATTTCAGACGATAAGGTTTTATTTGTGTGGGCCATTTGCAATTCTTTTTCAAAATCTGAAAGAACCCGCAGACCTCGAATCAGGACTTTAGCCTGTCGCATTTTTGCATAGTTTACCGCTAAACCATCAAAACTGGCTACCTCTACATTAGGTAAGTGTTCTGTGGAATGGCGAATTTGATTTAAACGTTTCTCAATAGTAAATAAAGAGGTCTTACTAGGATTTCGCAGTACGGCCACAATCACTTTTTTAAACAGCTTACAACCTCGTTCTATAATGTCTATGTGACCGAGGGTAATAGGGTCAAAACTGCCTGGATAAATAGCAATCACAATTATAGATATATTAAGAGTTACTGAAGTATTTTAGCAAGCTTTTTCACATATTAGGGAGTAGAGTTCAATAATTAATAATTAATAATTAACAATTAATAATTACCTCTTCTTAAAAAGTTGCTCAATTACGCAATTGGTTAAATCAAGCTTGTGCTGAAGAAAAAATAATCAAAACTCAAAAACCAGTAAATTACAGAATTCCTGCTGAAACTCAGGAACATCAAAATCATCAAATTTTCACACAGCAATTAAATATTTATGAAGCAGTTTTGCCAATCATACTTAAAAACCTACCACAAACAGATAAAGATTTAGCCACAAAGTTAAACGTAAATATTAGTCAATTACAAGATTAGTTAAAAACAGCAAAAATAGAAGGAAAAATAATTTCAGAAAATAAATCCAATATTTATGTAATTTCCCAAGATATCAAACAGTTATCTCCATTTGATACAGTAGAAGATGATGAACAAGGATTAGATTGGTAAAAAAATGAGGAATAGGGAAAAGTAATGGATGATTGATATAGCAATTCCCACAGTTATCAGGTACAGTTGTTTATCTTATTTTCTACTCCCCTATACCCTACTCCCTACTCCCTAAAGCAAATGAAAATTTACTACAAAATTTCCGACTGGCTAGAAACTAACTGGGTAACACCAGCTTACGCAGGTGGGTTACTCGGAACATTATCAATATTCTTCTTTGGTGCCGCTACAAACACAATGGCAGGATGGCTATATGTAATTAGTGGTATGAGTTTTGCATTGTTAGGAATGGGTGCTGTTTTACCAGGGCGATCGCTACGTCAAATAAAAATACGTCGTCATCCAATTCAACCTATAACTGTGGGTGATAATTTAGCGATCGCCTTAACAATAGAAAATTCTACTAACCAACCACTAGCTTTGCTGCAACTCCAAGATGATATTCCTTTTGTCTTAGGGAAACCAGTGCAACAAGCAATAGAAGTTATTCCTGCTAAAGATACTTACGATTGGATTTACTATCTTCCCACTCAAAAAAGGGGTATATATAGATGGCATTATCTTCAACTGAGAACCGCAGCACCTCTAGGTCTATTCTGGTGTCGGCGTACTCGAAATGCTAAAGCTACCGCTATTGTTTATCCTACCGTTTTACCCCTAAGTAGCTGCCCGATAATAGATGAACTTGGTCAAGAATATAGTCGTCAACTTCACGAACATAGTCGTTATCAAATGGCTTCGGAAGGATTAACTAGGACATTACGACCATATCGGTTTGGAGACCCTAGTCGTTTGATCCACTGGCGGAGTAGTGCGCGTTATGGCGAGTTGCGGGTTCGGGAACTAGAGGTCTCTAGGGGAGGAGAAGAAATTCTAATTTGTCTCGATAGTGCTGCTAACTGGCAACCGGACCGTTTTGAAGCTGCGGTGACTGCTGCTGCTTCTTTATATTTTTATGCTAACCGCTCTTTGCTAAATGTTCAACTTTGGACTGCTGCTACTGGATTAGTGCATGGTAATCTAGCTGTGTTGCAAACCTTAGCTGGAGTTAACTTTGGGGAAGAGGTTTTGGCAGGAAAACCACCAGAAAGGTCTTTGCTTTGGTTGACTGAAAATTCACTTAGTTTGAATTCTCTTCCTTCTGGGAGTAGATGGTTGTTATGGTTAGATGAGTCTGTTGCTTCTGCAGCAGAAATACCTAGGCTTCAAGATTGTTCTGGTTTAGAAATTAGTTCTAATCAACCTTTAGAGTTTCAACTTCAGTCACAAATCAACAATTAAATTGGCAACTACTGTATTATTTATTTTGATTGACAAATGGAACTATATATAGTATATGAGTGTAGAAAATTAAGTCTGGAAATTTTTAATTTGATTTGCTCCTGAAAATGGCTTTATGTAGTAAAATTAACGGAACTAACTAATATAACCACCATAACAAAAACATATTATGACCCTGACTACAGAAAACAAGAAACTATCTACTGAAAAATCTTTGGAGGCGATGAAAAAGTTCTCTGAAAAGTATGCCAAAAATACAAATACTTATTTTTGTGTAGACCCTTCAGTTACTGCTGTGGTAATTGAAGGATTAGCTAAACATAAGGATGAATTGGGCGCTCCTTTATGTCCATGTCGTCATTATGAAGACAAAGAAGCAGAAGTAAAGGCTACATATTGGAACTGTCCTTGTGTACCAATGCGGGAGCGCAAAGAATGTCATTGTATGCTATTTTTAACTCCTGATAATGATTTTGCTGGTGAACAACAAAACATTACTCAAGAAGATTTAGAGTCTACTAGAGCAAGTATGTAAGTCTAAAACTCGAAGGAAGAAGGTTAATAAAGTCAGAAGTCAGAAGTTAGAAGTTAGAAGTCATAAGTTAGAAGTTAGAAGTTAAATTCTGAGTGTGACTGAGTTTTATAGTAGCAATAATGTCTTAACTGTCCTGATGACTGCTATATTTTGATAATTTATTTCTCTTTTTCCTTCTTCTTAAGATATTAGGTTTCACTTATTGGATAGTTTTGTATATTGAACAAATGATAATTGATTTTCAACTATCTATTAATTGAGGAAAGACCAATCAAAAAATATCTAATGAATGTATTTCATTAATGGATAATGGATAATGAATAATGGATAATTACCTCTTTAACAATGGATAATGAACAATGGATAATGGATAATTATGTTTGTTTCGCTGCGCGACATGAATGCGGAGCATTACCTAGGAAAGCTTTGCAGAACGCAAACATAATTATGAATGATGAATGATGAATTATGAATTATCCATTATCCATTGGTAATAATTTCCTGATTGTTTAACCCTAGATGAATAAGCATAATTTCCTAGTTAAATTAAAATTAAGAGCGAAGAAAGAAGAAAGTTGAGAATTGATATGGGATTAAATTCCGTTTTTAGTGTTAATTTTGAATTTAATAATTAATGACTTCTGAACAAGAAAAAATTCCCCAAGAGTTTTGGCAGGGAATAGCAGAGTTTAACAAACAAGAATTCTACAAATGCCATGATACTCTTGAGGCTTTATGGCTGGAAGCTGGAGAACCAGAACGCACTTTTTATCAAGGGATTTTACAAATAGCAGTAGGACTTTATCATGCTGGAAATGAAAATTGGCGTGGTGCTGTTATGTTGTTGGGAGAAGGTGTGAGGAAATTGAATTATTATCAGCCTAGTTATTTTGAGATTAATGTTGATAAATTATTAACAGAAAGTAGTGAACTGTTAAAACATTTGCAAAAGTTGGGACCAGAAAAAATTGCTGATTTTGTACGATCGCCCCAAAATAGTAAATACCCGAAAATATTAAAACTAAAAGATTAATTATCTAGTAAATTAATGGTTTGGTTGGCAAAAATTAAGCCAACCAAATATACCTAATTTGATTTGAATTTAATCAAGGGTTTTCAACTTATGCTAAAAGTTCAAAAACAACTAGAAACATTTCAAGCAAAAAATCGTCAACAATGGCGAAAATGGTTAGAAGAAAACCATAAAGATTATGTTGGTATCTGGTTAATTTATTACAAGGTAAAAAGTGGTAAGCCAAGCATTAAATATAGTGAAGCAGTTCAAGAAGCCTTATGTTTTGGTTGGATTGATAGTAAAGTCAAATCATTAGACTCTGAACGATATATGCAGGTATTTACACCTCGAAGACCAAAAAGTGTATGGTCAAAATTGAATAAACAATATATCCAAGAACTTATAAAAGAAGGTTTGATGACTGAAGCAGGCTTAGAGAAAATTGAATTGGCAAAACAAGATGGTTCTTGGACTAAGTTAGATTCTATAGAAGAGTTAATAGTTCCCACAGATTTACAGCAAGCATTAGCAGCAAATCCCACTGCTAAAAAGTATTTTGAATCATTGAGTAAATCATCGAAAAAAAATCTACTATTCTGGATTGAAACTGCAAAACGTTCTGATACTAGGTTAAAAAGAATTGAGAAAATTATTAACTCAGCAGCACAAAATAAAAACCCATTGAAGTGATTATATCGTTTCACAGAAGTCAAAAGTTAAAAGTTAGATTTGATCGGCTCGAAATTTTGACGGTACAGTAATTTCAAGAAATTATTTCACATCTAAAGTTTGAAACTATTTGTGACATCTTTAAAGTAAATTGGTATTACTAATATTACTTTAGATGCCGTCAACTTAATGAAAATATTATCAATGTTACTCCAAATATACGGAAGTTTTAAATTGTGTAATAGGGTTTCCTTTGTCTTCTTACGTAAGTTGTTTATGGCAAACTCTCAAGACTGCACTTTCGCGCAACTCAACCGACAAAGTGCCAATTTTAAAACTTATCAACCGGAGCAAATACAATTCCAACTACCCAAGCTATAGTTGGTATTAAAGTAAAAATTATTATTTCTAAACTTGTCATAATTAATTATTCCTCTCATTTTCTATTTGATCAATTTTGGCTGTTAATAGAGTCCAGTTACTAGCAATAATTCGTTGATTAGTAACATGATCGTAAGCTTCCCATTCTTGAGTAAGTTCTGTATCTTGCCAAATAAACCAGTTTCGATAAATTTCTCCACTGTCAATATCACCACATAGAGATAACCAATCATCTCCGGTAAAATATTCTATTTCTTGCATCACTAAATTAACTTCAACTAGAGCTAAAAATGTTTCTAAATCATTCTTTTTTGTCTCAGAGATATCAGGAGTTGGGCTTTGGTTAATCAATGTAAGTTTCATAGTTTTTGTGAAATTTTATTTACAGTATTTTCGTACTTGAGTAAGTACATATATTGATGGTTTTAGGGAGTAGGTAAAATCGTGAGTAGAATAGGTAACAGCAAAAAATATTTACCTTGTTAGTTGTACGAAATTAATCTGGAATTTGATCTATAATATCAATTCATAAAAAAATACTATGCTTGCTCAAGGCTTCATTTATTAAGTAATAAATAAGTAAAAGCAATGTTTTTAACGATTCTATGTATGAAGCGCAATTAATACTTATTCCTAAAAAACCTACTGCCTATTTAGATTATCATCCAGCTCTAAAAAATCTGGAATTTGAGCCTCAATCTCAGCTATTTTTTGCTCTACAGCATCTTGTTTAGCAGCAAAACTATCATAACTAAAATAAAAATGACCAAGAACTTTTTCCTGATAACTACGTTTTGTAAATTTCCAACCTGGTTCGAGAAAAATTTTCATTATTCCATCACTTATTCCGCGAGTTCTACCTATCAAATTTTTATCTCCTGTAAGAGAAATGCTAAATAATTTAATTTCATCACCAACATTTTCTAAAATTAATCTATGACTCCTGGATAAATCATTACCATTTACCCGTATTGAATAATCATTACTATCAGTAGCTTGCTCACAAATACCAGCAAAATTAAAGTTCAATAGTAAAGGTTCGACTACAATTGGATATAATTTGGTTTCGCTTTCTCTCCAGCAACGTCTTTCATTAGAATTCTGCTCTAAAATCATCAGTTTATAACTAGAATATTCTTGGGGCATTGCCATAGCAATAACTTGGTTTTGATCTATTTGTACTTCATCAAAAGTGAAATTTGTTTGGGCGGCAGTTTTAGAATAGATACCCAAAACTATTGTTGCTAAAATAGTAGTAATTCCTGTTTTAACAATGTTTATCATTGTTGTTACCCCTGTTTAGTTATTGGTAATTCATATAACTACTTTAAAAAAATCGTTAGTTTTTTGTAGAGAACATTAGGAACTTAATTAAAAAAATTAAAAATCTTCTAGAAAACTGTTATTTTAGTTATCAGTGACCAGTTATCAGTTATCAATACTGACTGCCGAAGTTAGAGTATGGAAGGACTAAATTCCTTAAATTAGACAAAATTAGTTATCTTCGTTAACAGCTCTAAAATATTAGATGAGGATAAAAAACCTCTGACAAAGGAGCAAGATACTCCCACTACTATGCTTGGAGATTAAAATAATTACAATGAACTGCTACTATAACTTAGAAGTTGTTTGAAAAGTTTGAGATCCCCCTAAATTCCCCTTAATAAGGGGGACTTTCCATCTTATTTCCCCCCTTTAAAAGGGGGGCTAGGGGGGATCGAAATCTAAATTTAGCACTTTTAAAACAGGTTCTTAGAGCGGTTTTCATAATTAGTAGACCACACAGTAGGGGTAGGGAGGTTTCATGGAACGTCCCTATATGGTTATTATTTTTTTTATGTGCTTCGTTCACCTGAAAACTGCTGTAAAATAAAAATAGAAAAATTATTATTAGAAGTAAAGTAGATACAAATTCTCTACTCCCTATTACCTATCCTCTATTTAAAATGGAAAAAAAATCAAAACGCGATCGTGGACGAATTCTCACAACTTCTGGACTGAAAAAGTTGAATGAAGCTATTGAAGAATGGAAACAGGAATATAACCTCAGAGGTACTCTGGCAGAAATTGAAGCAGAGTCTGGAGTTGGTTCTGACACTATCAGTAAAATTAGACAAGGGCGAGTCGGTGCAGATGTTAGCAAAATTCAACAGCTTTTTGCCACCTTTGGTCTGACATTGGATGAAACTGACCACCGCTCTGGAAAACAAAACTCATCTCAAACGGAGTCAGAACACCTAGGGGAACTGTTACCTCTACTGGATGACGAACAAATAGTCAATCAAAATAGTTCCCAAGTTTTCATCAGTTATCGCAGTCAAGACCCAGATCAAGAATTGGCGCGACAGTTTGAAACTGCTCTGACTGCTGCTGGTCATCAGGTGTTTATGGGAGCAGATCACATTCGCCTGGGAGAAAATTGGTTTCGGCGAATTAATGAAGAGTTGAAGCGATGTGACTATTTACTGTTGTTTTTGCCTCCCCAGTCGGCGCAAAGTGAGTTACTCACCTATCAAGTACAACTTGCTAGAGAATTGCAATTTTCCCGACCAGACCGTAAACCTGTAATTTTGCCAATTCGGGTAGGTTTTTCTCTCAGTACACCCCTCAACCATGACTTGCGCGGTTATCTCTATCGCATTCAACAACGGGAATGGCGATCGCCTGAAGATAGTGTGGTTATTTTGAGGGAAGTTTTGACTTTGTTAGCTGCTCCACCGGGAAATGTTGCGCCGGAAGTAGAGGAGCATGAAGAAACTCACCTTCCTGAAGAAATTAGTAGCATTGTGTCAGGAAGTCCCCCTCCTTTACCCTCTGCGGAACCTGAAATACCGGGGGGACAAATTGATGTGGCATCTACTTTTTATATCGAACGCCCCCCTATTGAAGAACGTTGTTATCAAACTATATTACAACCGAGTGGTTTAATTAGAATTAAAGCGCCACGACAAATGGGTAAAACTTCTTTAATGGCAAGAATTTTGCATCATGCTGCTCAGTCAGGATATCGGACTGTACCGTTGAGTTTTCAGTTAGTAGATAAAGAAGTTTTTAGTAATCTTGAACAATTCTTAAAATGGTTTTGTGCTTATGTGGGGCGAGAGCTACGTTTACCCAATCAATTAGATGATTATTGGGATGATATTTTTGGTAGTAAGGTTAATTGTAAGGATTATTTTGAGAAGTATTTATTAGCACAAATAGATAATCCCTTAGTATTAGGTTTAGATGAGATTGACCGAGTTTTTCAATATCCTGATATTGCTGAAGATTTTTTGGGATTATTGCGAGCTTGGCATGAGGAATCAAAGCGACGTGCTATTTGGAAAAAATTAAGGTTGTTGGTAGTACATTCTACCGAAGTTTATATTCCCATGAATATTAATCAATCTCCTTTTAATGTGGGATTACCTATAGATTTACCTGAATTTAATCGAGAGCAAGTTCAGGATTTAGCATCGCGACATAATTTGAATTGGTCTGAACAAGAAGTCGAGAAATTAATGGCAATTGTTGGCGGTCATCCTTATTTAGTTAGGGTGGCATTATATCATATTTCTAAACAAGATTTAACTCTATCAGATTTACCGGAAAATGTAACGAGTGAAACTGGAATTTATAGCGACCATTTGCGACGACATTTGTGGAATTTAGAAGAATATTCAGAGTTAGTTGAGGCGATGAAAAATGTGATTTCTGAAAATTCTAGCGGGCAGTTAACAGGAATGTTAGGTTTTAAATTAGATAGTTTAGGTTTAGTGAAATGGCAGAATAATAAATGTTATCCCAGGTGTGAGTTATATCGGCAATATTTTCAAGTTCATTTGTAGGAAGAAGGAAGAAAGGAAAAGATCCAGTAGGGGCGGGTTTATTTAATTTAATGTTCATGCTCATAAATTTCTTGTGAAACCCGCCCCTACATTTATTTAAATACTACGGTTTCAGTTAATTCAATTTAGCGATCGCTTGTCGCACTTGGTCTATTTCTAATTCTAAAATTTCGGCAATCTTTTATCAGTTATCAGTTATATTATGTGCCCCCTTCGGGGGAGCTACGCTAACGGTTAAATAGTTTTTATAATTAAAGTTCGTAGTAGGGCTTCAGCTCGAACTGTAGATAGGGCTGAAGCCCTACTACAAACCATATACTTTATTATAAGTGATTATGCAAACATGATATTATCAGCTATTAGTTATCAGTAACTTTCACTACAGTTATAAAACTGAAATACTTAACTTTATTCTTTTCATACTCTTTAGTTAATATCTAAAGTAGCGCTACACCAGGAACTTTTTGATAGATTAATTCAATCTGACAATGAAAATCTAGACTAGCAAAATTAACTTCTTCTCCCCTACTATAAGTTTGAGAAACCCACATTCCTTGTTCATTTTTCCGAAAACATTCTATACTCATCTGAGACTGACTAACTAATACATATTCTTGTAAACTTGTAGCAGTTTGATAATCAGCAAATTTACCTCCTCTATCAAAGTTAGCTGTGCTTGGAGACAAAATTTCTATGATTAAAGAGGGATAACGAATAAAGTCTTCATTTGAACTTAAATCCCGTTCATCACAAGTTACTGCCACATCAGGATAATAATAACAGTTAGCTTCTTCTAGTCGAACTTTAATATCAGAGGTAAGTACAACACAGTCATTATCAAGAAGATGATTGCCCAATAATCTGACTAAATTACTAGCAATAATAATGTGGGGTTTCTTTGCCCCTACCATTGCATAAATTTTGCCCCGTCTATACTCATGTTTAATCGGACTTTCTCGCTCTCCTGCTAAATATTCTTCTGGAGAAATATAGAATTGATTTTGGTTGGCTATCATGGATTTTACTCTGCTATTTATACTATTATATTATATCAACAACTAGGGTGAAATAAAAACTATGTCTACAGAAACAAAAAACTTCAACCAAAACGCAGTTATTATCGGTGCAGGTCCGGCTGGTTTTGCTACAGCATTAATGTTAGCTAAACGTGGTTGGCATCAAATTACAGTATTAGAAAAACGACCTACTGCAGATTTTTATGAACCTGATAAATCATTCCATTATTTAATTGATGGGCGGGGTCAAAAATTTACCTATCTATTAGGTTTAAATGAAAAATTAGCAAAAGTTAGCGTGCCAAATACAGAATTTTACCTGACAGAAATTAAGGCTGATGGTAATCGTAAAACATCAAAATTACCCATAGTAGATCCCAATAGAAAAACAGCTTACTGGCTCCAACGCCGAATTTTCTTGCAATTACTTTTTCAAGAGATTGAGGAAAATTGGCAAGATAGGATTACGACTTTATTTAATACAAAATGTCTGGAGATTAACAAAAAGGATGGAAAATTAACAATTATTGCCCAAGGAATAAATGCTAAAACTAATTATGAATTTGAGCCAGATTTGTTAGTTGGTTGTGATGGGATTAATTCTCTAGTTAGGCAAACTTTAGATAAGTGGGATAATTCTGGAACAGATAAATTTAAAATGCAGTTTTTTCCCTCTGCAAGTTCTGGTTTAAAATACAAAGTTTTGACTTTACCACCTAAGTTTCCCCTAGACCATAATAATTCTGAACAGGCAGTTTGTACAATGGCTTATGCTATTCGGGGAGTATTTACAGATTCTCAACATTCTCTATCTCTAGGTATTCTACCTTTTGCTGACCCTAACGAACCAAGAACAGCAAATATTATTAGAAAACCAGAACATGAAATTTGGAAATTACAAGATGGTAAAAAATTATCTGAGTTTCTTGAAAAAGCTTTTCCAGAATTGCCGATAAATGAAATAGTTTTGTCAGAAGAAAAAGAGCGTTTTGCTAAAAGTGAGGGTGGATATTTTCCCATCCCTCAATATTGTTCTGGGTTGCATTTTTTATTATCAAATACAGATAATTATGCTGGAGTAGTTTTACTGGGAGATGCGGTTCATTGTTTTCCTCCTGATATTGGGCAAGGTGTAAATTCGGCTTTGGAAGATGTGTTTATACTCGATCAAGCACTTGCTCAAACTAATGATCTTATCTCTGATGCTTTGCCATTATTTGAGTCTTTACGTTCTCCAGATATGAAGCCTTTAATACGTTTGAGTCAAACTGCTTTTCCTTGGCAATATAATCAAGATATTTTCGGTAAAAGACTGTGGAGTATTAACTTTTTTATCCGGTTATTGTTGAGTAAAATATTGCCTTTTATTTTTGCTCCTCCCGCTTTTATCATGATTCAAAACCATAAACTTAGTTATCGTGAAATATGGTCTATGGCCCAAAGAACAACTATCTATATATATGTCTTGGGAATGGTTTTGATTTTTGGAATTTTGGTTTTATTGTTTGATAATTTTTAGTGGTGCTAAAATTAAAGCGATCGCCTTCGGGAAATGGAAAGATAGTTAGAAAGGAACTTGAAAAAAGTGATGCCTGTTCGCCATAATTAGTATAACAAAAAAAATAATTCGTATATCCGTGGCATAATCCGTGTCTAGCTCTAGCTCTGGGGAGCGATGGCTAATAATATGTTAAAATCTAAATAGGACTTTAGCTAACTGCTGAATGCTTACTTGGTAATTAGCTTAAAGTCAAAAGGAGGAAAAATGACTAATTATACGATTGAGCTTAATTCAGTAATTGAAATGACAGACGAACAATTTTTTCAACTCTGTCAAAAAAACCGTAATTTAATATTTGAAAGAAATGCTAAGGGAGATTTAATTATTATGTCGCCGACTGGGGGAGAAACTGGAAACTATAATGCTGAAATTTTTGTCGATTTGGGAATTTGGAATCGACGAACTAAACTAGGTAAAATATTTGATTCATCTACAGGTTTTAAGTTACCTAATGGTGCTACTCGTTCTCCTGATTCTTCCTGGATAACTATGGCAAAATGGAATAATTTAACTCCTGAAGAAAGAACTAAGTTTCTACCTCTTTGTCCTGATTTTTTAATTGAATTAATGTCACCTTCGGACAGTTTATCTGAGACTAGAGAAAAAATGCAAGAATACCTAGAAAATGGGATGCGTTTAGGTTGGTTAATTAATCGAAAAAATCGGCAAGTAGAAGTTTATCGTGTTGGTAAGGAGGTAGAAATATTAGATGCACCTCAAACATTATTTGGTGAAGATGTTTTGCCTGAATTTGTGTTAGATATGGAACTAATTTGGTAATGAGTTGAGTTAAGGGGTATAATTAGGTGTCATTAGAAATAGGCGATCGCTTCTTGAATATAATTAGGACTGACGCACCAACCACCTATTGTAGGGGCGAATGGCATTTGCCCTCTACGGATAGGGTATTACCTACGAGTTTGCGCAAGTCCCGATCGTAATAGCTCGTTGAACATTGTCATTGCGTGGCAGTGATGGAAACAGTTAACCTTTAGGAGTAATCATTAATTTAGCCGTAGGCGAAGCCTTCCCTAAAGGTAGCAATCTCTGCCTTAATATATCCAATATATTGAAGAGATTGCTTCGGGGGGTGTTGGGTAGTTCAAATCAAAATAATTTCTGTTTCCTCCCCCCTCGCAATGACTATTTTGACTTTTGACTTAAAGATATGGATGAACAACGAATTGAAGCTTATCTGAATCTGAATAACGCCTTACTACTTAATCGTGAGAATGAGGCAGAATTTGACAAAATTTGGAATGATAATCAAGAATTATTAATAGATTCTGGGTTATGGCAAACAATGTTCCAAGAAACACAGCGGTTGGCATCAGCGGATAATCAAGATCGTGCTAAATTTTTACTCAAAATGGCAAATTATCCGAAATCCCGAGACTATACAAATTTCTTGATCGAGCGACTCCGTAGCCACAATACAACAATGCACTCCCGCTAACGACAATACATATCCCATCGCTTCTTGCATATTCAAAACTCCTGGTTTGAGTAACCTACCGTAAGCAGGTATTTTCATCCCAATAACTCCTACATTTTTTTGTTGCGCTACGGGCAATACTGTGGGAGCAAAAGGTCGAGGATGATGTTTGTCCGCAGCATTTATCGAAACCAGAGTCGTATCAAACGGATAACGGCGCAACCCCTCAGCAATAACATCCGGTTCGTGATGACCTGTAATTCCAGAAAACTTGACTATTCCTTGTTCCTTTGCCTCCTCCATCGCTTTAATAGCACCTTGGGAACCAAAAATTTCGTCTAAAGTTTCCATAAACGAAACATGATGTAACTGCCACGAGTCAAGATAGTCTGTATTTAACCGTTTTAGCGATCGCTCCAATTCTCGCCATGCTCCATCGTGATCGCGTCTACCTGTCTTACTTGCCAAAAATATATCTTTTCTGTAAGCAGGCAAAACTTTCCCTAAATGTTCCTCATTTGCACCGTAACTAGCAGCAGTATCAAAATATCTAATTCCTAAAGATAGAGCAGCCTCAATTATTTCCACAGCCTCTTTTTCTTTCCCACTTTTGTCTACAGGTGTTTTTCCTGCTCCCCCTAAACCTAAAAGTGGCACTTTGACACCTGTTTTGCCTAATATTCGCTCTGGCATTGTGGATGTAGTTGGTATCTCTACAGATGCCACTTTTGTCTGAGTCTGTTTATTCATGGCAGCACCACCGATGATGCCACCTGTAACAGCAACACTTGTCATTATAAAATTACGTCGAGTTGTTTTTTTAGGCATAGTTGTCTATAGTTTTTTCACATTATAACGACTCTAAAAAATTTATGTTGTTTGCTATATTACTTACTTACACACCCAAACAAGAAACCGGGTTTATTACCCTAATTATTCAAATCACGAAATTTTGTCTATTAATATCATGTTCGGGTAATCACTTATAATAAAGTTTTTGTTTGTAGTAGGGCTTCAGCCCTAACTGTAGATGGGGCTGAAGCCCTACTACGAGCTTTAATTACAATAACTATTTAACCGAACATGATATAAGTCTGTAACTGCTAATGTAAAACTTGGTCAAATATCTTCTCCATCTAAATTATCGGTAATTTGTAATAATTTATCTGGCTCTAGTTTATGATAAACTAATATTAATTTTTCATCGGGATTAATCACCCAAACTAACCGACAGCCATTTTCAAAATATTCAACAATTTTTTGATGTAGTTCCTCAAATGTATTATTAGGATAAATTACCTCCACTAATATTTTTTCTCACAATCTATTTTTAGTTAATAGCAAATGTTTCAATTTGACCTCAAAAAAATTATAATTACTTTCTTTGTATTATTTTTCAATCCATTAATCGCACTTAGTCAAGAAACTACTCAAGAAATTTGTCCTGCTGAATTAATTAATAGCATTGATGCTGTAATAAATCGTCCAATTTTAAATCGGTCTCGTTGGGGAATTTTAGTCGAAACTTTATCTAGAAAAACTACAATTTACAGCCGAGATGCTGAATATTATTTTATTCCTGCTTCTACAGCTAAACTCTTAACAACTGCAGCAGCATTACAACAACTTAGACCTCAATTTAAAATTAGAACTTCAGTTTATGGTGATGGAAAAGGCAATATATATGTTGTGGGAAGAGGCGATCCTAGTTTAACAGAAACTCAACTGAAAAATTTAGCTGAACAACTAAAAGAACAGGGCATAGAAAATATTAATCAACTAATTGCTGATGATAGTTATTTTCAGGGAATGGTAGTTAATCCTAATTGGGAATGGGAAGATGTTCAAGCTGGTTATGGCGCACCAATTAATAGTTTAATATTTAATCAAAATGCTATAGATTTAGTTTTGTCACCTCAAGGTTTAGGTCAACCTTTAAAAGTTACTTTTGTGAATCCGGCGGAAAGCAAAAAATGGCAAATTGAAAATAATTCGGTGACTGTAGCAACAAATCAAAAAGAATTTGTGGAAGTAGGACGAGATTTTATTCAACCAATAATTCGTATATCTGGGCAACTCCAAGTTGGCTCGGCATCAGAACCTGTTTATGTAGCAGTTGTGGAACCTGTAGATAATTTTTTAAATAATTTTCGTCAGGTTTTAGAGTCAGAAGGAATAAGCGTTTCTCGAATAGTCAAAAATTCACAAATAACCTCTAATGTAAACTTGACTGAATTAGCTTTTGTCGAGTCTCCCACAGTTGGAGAATTAATAGAAGAAGTAAATAAAAAAAGTAATAATGTTTATGCAGAAGCTTTGTTACGTCAACTAGGAGTTAGGAGTAGATTAGTTCCTAAGAAAAAATCCGATAATCAGACTTTGGCAAAAAGTTTGGAGGAGGTAAAAGTAATTTTAACTAGATTAGGAGTTACTCCCAATAGTTTTAGATTAAATGATGGTTCTGGTTTATCTCGTCATAATTTAGTTAGTCCGGAGGCTTTAGTACAAACTCTCAGAATTATGGCTAATTCTCCCTGGGCAAATATTTATAGAAATTCTTTACCTGTGGCTGGTGTAAGTGGCACATTAAGTCGGCGTTTTAGAAATAGTTTTGCAGAGGGAAATGTACAAGCAAAAACAGGAACAATTAGTGGAGTTTCCGGTTTAGCAGGATATATTCAGCCTAGGAACTTTCAGCCTTTAGTTTTTAGTATTATTGTTAATCAATCTGATTTAGAAACCAAAGATTTGAGAATTGCTATTGATGAAATAGTCTTGCTCTTAACTCAATTAAAATTTTGTGGTTAAATAAAAAAATAAATTACAGGAGATTCCAAGTATGTGAAGTACAAATATTAAACTTTTTGATATTCGGCAGATTTATCTGTGGGTAAACGACGCACATTGAGGCAGGTTAACTGTTTCGGTTTCTTCTTCAAAACTGCCTCCAAAACCTGCAAATTTTCCTTCTAATTTTGTCTTAGTTTTTCGAGTTAATTCACTGACTAATCCCATTTGCTTTAACTGTTGTTGCGCCCATTCATCGTCTGGCATACTTCGAGCTAGGGCAATGAGGGCAGCGTCGCTAAGTCAGTTTTTTTGTAGGAAGACTAATATATGTAGCTAGTACCGCTACGCGGAAGTCAGAATTCAGAATTCAGAATTCAGAAGTTTTGATTGGTAAGGCTTTGAGTATTTTGTCACTGGTCACTTATTTCCGTCATCCTGCACTAGGGTATCTTTGCTTTTACGTTGCAAGACGCTTAATACTTCCAGAATATTCGTAGTAGGGCTTCAACCCGAACAGAGATAGGGCTAAAGCCTTACTAGAAACAAATGTTACCGAATTATATTAATATCATGTCCGGTTAAATAGTTATAATTAAAACTCGTTCGTAGTAGGGCTGAAGCCCGAACATAGATAGGGCTAAAGCCCTACTACAAACAAATATTACTATCTATTAAAGTTAGTTGAGTAAACTTTAGAAAAAATCATCTATAATTAAAATTTAACTGTTTATAATAGGAAATTTAATAGGAATAACTTATGTCCGTATTGTTAGCGATCGCAGTTTTAGGTATGTTGATTGTAGTTCACGAGTTAGGCCACTTTCTGGCTGCTAGACTCCAAAACATCCATGTTAACCGTTTTTCTATCGGCTTTGGCCCTGTACTCTGGAAATACCAAGGGCCACAAACTGAATATGCACTTCGAGGTTTTCCCTTGGGAGGTTTTGTAGGTTTTCCTGATGATGATCCAGATAGTACAATTCCTAAAGACGATCCAGACCTATTACGCAACCGTCCCATTCTAGACCGAGCGATCGTTCTCAGTGCCGGAGTAATTGCTAACCTGATATTTGCTTATTTTCTCTTAGTTTCTCAAGTAAGTATTGTTGGTGTAGCAGATTTTAACTACGCTCCTGGGGTAAAAGTTCCAGAAGTTGCTACAAATGTTAGTTCTGCTGCTGCTCAAGCAGGTATGAAGGCAAATGATATTATTTTGTCAGTTGGTAACCAAGAATTAGGTGCTAACAAAGAAGCTATTTCTACTTTGGTAGAAACAATTCAAAATAATGCTAATAAAACTTTAGAGATGGAAATTCAGCGTGATGGAGAAAAATTATTTCTAGAAGTCACACCAGAATTAGGAGATGATGGTAAAGGTCGCATTGGTGTGCAACTAATTTCTAATGGAGACATAGTAAGAAATCGGACTAATAATGTTTTTGAAGCTTTTAGTATTGGTGCTGAGGAATTTCAAAGAATTGTTCTCTTGACAATTCAAGGTTTTTGGCAGCTTATTAGTAACTTCGGTCAGACAGCCGGGAAACTAGCGGGGCCTGTTGCTATTGTAGACATGGGAGCAAAAATTGCTGAGGATAATGTGGTCGAATTGTTTAGGTTTGCTGCATTAATTAGTATTAATTTGGCAGTGATTAATATTTTGCCTTTGCCTGCTTTAGATGGTGGTCAGTTAGCATTTTTGGCAATTGAGGGAGTTAGAGGTAAACCCTTACCACTTCGTGTGCAAGAAAATGTCATGCAGACTGGTTTGGTATTGTTATTAGGTTTAGGAGTGTTCCTCATTATTCGGGATACTGCTAATTTGGATGGAGTGCGTTCAATATTCCAGAGATAAGTTGGGAATTCAAAATTCAAAAGTCAAAAGTTAAAAATATTAATTGGTATAGTAGGGGCAGGTTCCGCGTTAAATTAATGGTGTTACCAATTATCATCTGAACCCCTCCGCGCCCCAATGCTAGACTACTAAACTGACTTAATGGTTGAAATGTTGATTATGTCAACGTCTCGCTTACATACCGGAACAAGGTACTCATATCAAATCCGCTTGCTACGGTTCCCGAGAAATCGGAGTTACAAGAAACCGGGTTTGTGGGAGCTCAATGTTAGTATGTAAGGCATTTAATACAAACCCGGTTTCTCTGCTTTTTTATAGCGATACTACCAGATTTGATATGACAGGACTTACGCAGGCGAACCCAGAAACCGGATTTTTAGGATAAATCCTTGTTTTTAACTAACATTGATGAAAAAAACCGGTTTCTTTGTTTAAGTCCTGTTTGATTAAGAGACAACTAATTATTCGCTCTACCCTCTTCCTTCTTCCTTCCTCAAAAATGGTAACAACTCGTAAATTTTCAGTGAAGCGACAGCGATCGCTAGAACTGCTCCGTCGTCTAAAGCATCTCTATCCAGATGCTACTTGTACTCTGACTTATGAAACTCCTGTTCAATTACTTGTAGCTACTATTCTTTCTGCTCAATGTACTGATGAACGAGTCAATAAGGTTACGCCCGCTCTATTTCAAAGATTTCCGGATGCTTTAGCACTGGCAAATGCAGATATTGAAGAATTAGAAAATTTAGTGCGTTCCACAGGATTTTATCGCAATAAAGCTAAAAATATTAAAGCTGCTTGCCAAATGATTATTGAGAAGTTCAACTCTCAGGTGCCAAAGCAGATGGAACAACTTTTGCAATTACCTGGAGTAGCAAGGAAAACAGCTAATGTTGTTTTAGCTCATGCTTATGGAATTATTGTCGGGGTGACAGTAGATACCCATGTTAAACGGTTAAGTCAAAGGTTGGGTTTAACTGAATATTCTGACCCAATTAAAATTGAGCGAGATTTAATGGGGTTAATACCTCAGCCTGATTGGGAAAATTGGTCAATACGATTAATTTATCATGGTCGGGCAGTTTGTAAAGCTAAAAATCCTGCCTGCGATAAATGTTCATTGGCTGATTTATGTCAAAATAGCAGTGAAGAGGGAATAGGGAACATTAAATAATTGATAATTGATAATGAATAATTGATAGTTACCTCTTCCTTTTAGGGAGAGGATTGAAGCGGTAGGGAAAATTTTTTCTTCTTTCTCCTTTAAAGGATAGGCTTTATACCTTAATTATTTGGTAATAAAAACATTTCCTAGTCTAAGATTCATCATTAGTCTATGTCCTAAGCAATTCTTTCTGAGCTATATTAAATCTGCCAACTTTGCATCAAAATAAGATTCTCCCCTCAGTCATTGTTAAAATACAAGAAAAGTAGGGGTTTGCTCTCCAAATCCCTACAGTATTGCATTTTACCTATGCTACTGGATTTAATCCAATATGAAAAATTGGGGAAAAGAAAAATTTTATGGTATTATCAGAGATTGGGCAAATCACCTAAAATTAAAGATATCGCAGTCGAAGCAAAGGTTAGGACATTGCTAAATGTTGTTTGCGCAGCATTTCTGCACCGAAAACTAAGTCAGAGATAACTTCTGACTTCTGACTTCTGACTTGCGCGTAGCGCTGTACCAATTATTTTGGAGGAATAAAGTAATTAATCATGGCTAAAAAGAGCATGATCGAGCGTGAAAAAAAACGCAAAAAATTAGTAGAAAAATATGCTGAGAAACGTGAAGAACTCAAACAGCAATTCATGGAGGCAGAAGATTTAGAGGAGAAAATAGAACTCCATCGTAAACTTCAGAGATTACCTCGTAACAGCGCTCCTAATCGTGTTAGGAATCGTTGTTGGTTAACTGGACGTCCCAGAGGGTATTATCGGGATTTTGGACTTTCTCGTAATGTTATCCGAGAAATGGCCCATGAAGGTTTATTGCCAGGAGTTGTGAAGTCTAGCTGGTAAAAGCAATGGATAATTGATAATTGATAATTGATAATGAACAGGACTTACGCAAATAATAGAATTATGCACCATCTGTAGGGGTAAATGGTATTCGCCCCTACTAGATATAGCAGTTATGTGTGAGTCAGTCATGAAAATAATCTGTAATTATCAATTATTTAAAGAAGAGGCTTTGAACCTCTGGGGATTAATTATCAATTATCCATTATTCATTATCAATTATTAATACTATTGCCCACAACAACGTTCTATTCCGAGACTATCTAATAGTAAGTCACTAACGGCATTGGCGATCGCAAACTCCCCATAAAAACTCTGGGAAAAATCAAAGGCTTGCATTTCTGTAACAATGGCAATGACTAATGAACCTAAATCATTTTCCCCTTCCATGCGATGGCGAACAAAAATTTGGGCTGCTCTGTTGGCAATATCTTCGTTCACTTTTTCGGGAATAAACTCTTGATTGAGCCACTTATGTAAGGAAGTTTTTAACCATTGGCCCTCTTCTTGGGGGTTTTGTGCTTTTGGTAAAGTAATTGCTTTGATTGGTTCAGCCATAATTCTAAAGTTTATATTATAAATTGTTGACGTTAGTCCTATGATAGAATATGATATTGATTCGATCATACAAGGATATGCTCAAGGCTATTTCCTCATGGCGAATGATGGAGAGAATAGTTTAGGGTGGTATGGTAGTCGTAAACGGGCCTTAATTCCTTTAGATGATAGATTTCGCTATCCACGGTCATTACGTCGTGTAATTAATCAAAATCGTTTTAGTGTTGCTATTAATAGAGATTTTGAATCTGTGGTTGAGGGTTGTGCAGATCGAGAAACAACGTGGATATCTGGGGAATTGAAACAAATTTACAAAGCCTTAAATGAAGCTGGATATGCTTATAGTTTTGAGACTTGGCAAGGAGATGAGCTTGCTGGTGGAATTTTAGGAATTGTCATTGGGGGTGCTTTTATTGGGGAGTCGATGTTTTACAATATTCCCGAAGGATCGAAGGTGGCGATGGTAAAGTTGGTGGAGCGACTCCGAGAGCGAAAGTTTGTTTTTTTTGATGCTCAGATGAATAATCCCCACTTGGAAAGATTTGGAGCTTATTCTCTCAGCGATAAAAAATATAAAGCACTTTTGAAATTAGCGTTAACTCGTGGATGTAGTCTGATCTAATTTATCTAGTAAGATTTTAACACCATCAACAATCATATCAGGTTCATCTATCCACACAAAATGACCGCTTTTATTGGCTTGAAGTTGAATAGAATTTGTTGATAGATTAGATAACTCTTTGTGCATTTGCTCCCGTAATTGGTTAGCAGATCTGAGAGGAATTAAAAAACTCCACAAAGAAGGTTGGAAAAAAGAATTAGCCTTAATGTTTACAACTGGTATTGAACCAAATTGATTAGCAATTGTAACCTGGTTTCCACTATTATTTAGATTGAGCATTTCTCGACACATTGTAATCCAGTGCTTAGAACGACAAAAAGAACGTTTTACTGAATTTCTAGACTCTTGAGAAAACTGTCGTAATTCAGGTTTAATTAATTCAAATATTCCACATTTTCTTAATAGCTGAATAAATCCTAATATTGAGCCAAAAGTAGACATAACAAAGCCTGAAATAAAGAATAGTTTCAAAGCTTGTAATTGGATAGGCATTTTCAGCATTCCTGTCTCATGGAGTCCATCTGTGAGTACCATTCCCATAACTTTTTCAGGGAAGCGATGAGCATACAATCTGACATTGTAACTGCCAAAGGAATTTCCTACTAAAATGTAAGGTGGCTGAATTTTAGCTTGAGTGAGTAGGGTATCTAATTCTTCGACAATTTGACTGCTAGTTCGAGGATGGGGGCTATGTTCGCTCCATCCAAATCCAGCTCTGTCGTAGATACATACTCGTCCTAATTTTGCCAGTTTTTCTACTAGGAAATATCCCTCTATTCCTCCTAAGCTATGCTCTATAATAATTGTGGGATTACCTTTTCCTAGGGTGTACAAATGTAGATGATAACCGCCGACATCAAATAGCTTTCCTGGAGGTAGTTTTTGATTTTCCAGATAACAGGCGATCGCTTGATAAACTGTTGTAACAATTAGCAAAATAATTCTGATAGATAATGACATTTTTAGTATTCTCATAGATTAAAGATACTGAACCAGAATTACTACTCCCTACTCCCTAAATTATAAATTTATTTAATTTTATGCTCTGTAACTAAGGTCGAACTTACCCATTCTCCTTTGTCATTATAACTACGAATAATTCGTTGACGAAGTTGCGCTTCAACTAACCAACCAAGTTCAAAAAATAAAGCTTTTCTCAATTCAACTTTTACAGGCAAAGTAGCAGAAGCACCATCAGGAAGTAAAAAGACTTGTACAGGTTGGGAACTTTGATCGAAGTGTAAAATTGAACCTTCAATTCTAGCAGTAGAAGTGAGAGTTTTTGGATTAGTATTACCAAAAGTAATTTGCTGAACTAATCGACCTGTATTATCAATATTTAATTCCATTTGAGTAGGATAAGTATCGGGTTTCCGCAAGTCAGGATACATAGTAATAGCTTCTCCCTGCCATTTTCCTAATAAAGCATCTACTGTCAAAGGAGGATTTTCTGAAGCATCTGTTCCAGCTCGTTTTTCTCGAATTAAAGTTAATTTATCAAAATCGCCATCCTTGTTAAATAATTCGACTAAACGTAGACGACGATTTTTATTAACAAAACCAAACTCAGCACCATTAATTGAAAAAGGTGCTATTTGAAAGTTTCCTTTAGAAAAAGCACCTTTTTCAAAAAATAAAAGATTTCTACCTAGAGTCTGATATTCTGTCACTATTTCATCAACTTTTGACTCAGGAGTTTTGGCAAAAGAGTTAAATCGACGTAGTGTTAAACGTACTTGTTTATTTGCTTCATCCAAACTTTCTAAAATCAGAATACTAGGTGTGTCTTTCAGTATTTCTCCCTTGGCAGAAATATTACTAAATGAACCGTGCCATTCACCAAGATTTTGTAGAAAATTTTCCCATTGTGTTTTCATATTTTTTAAGTAGTTTTGCTTTTAGTAATTTCCTATTTGAGAGAGGGAAAAGGGAACACTTAACTCAGAACAGGGAGTTAATATGATGTTTCAATAATTAGTAATTACCTCTTATTAAAAACGATAGGATGGCTTCATCGGAACTTTTTTTCTTTTTTTATCCCTGAAAGGAGACGCTTTAAACATTGATTTTTAAGTAATTAATTTTGCTTATAAAATTAGTAGATTTTTTTAATTTTTTATTCTTTTTTTTACTACTCCCCGACTACCTTTTATTAATCGATAATGGATAATTAATCAATCCGGTTTAAAACTTATCCTAATAATTAATAATTATACTCAAAAATCATTATCCATTGTTCATTATCAATTATGAAAGAGGTAATTATCCATTATTCATTATCCATTATCAATTAATAAATTCCCTACTCCCTATAAATACTTTTCTCATCTAAACTAATTCTACCTGGGCCAAAGGAAGTTACCATTAAAAGTCCTCCTATTAATCCAAGATTTTTCATAAACGCAATTTCTTGAGCAGGGTCTATAAAAACATTATGAAAAATCAGAGTAGCTGGAATTAAAAATCCTACTAATGCAAGTGCCCCATAACGAGCTTTATAACCTACTAAAACAGATAATCCACCTATTAAAAGAACAATAATCGTTGGAATTAATAACCAACCAGGAACTCCAGAAGATTCCATATATTGTTGAGTACCTGCTCCACCCAAAATTTTACCAATAGCAGATTTGATAAAAACGGCAGAGAGGAATATTCTGCCTAAAAGCGAAGTCCACGGCTGTAAATTGTTCATATTCGTTGATTAAAAAAATATAGTTTTCTTCAATCATTTTAATTGATGTTGGCAAATTTGATTGATTTAATAAAAATTTAATCTGAAATCATCCCAGGAAATATTTAACTTTATTTATAATAATAATCTTACTTAAATCAAAATAAATAACTTTGATTTTTTAGAGATGTGAGTAGGAATGTAGTAACTATCCTCCCTGGGGGGAATAGGTTAGGTGGAATCATAGAATACCAATCTGAAATTATTATCCCTGTTTATCATTCTCAGTAATTGTTGTTTCCTAATTCCCAAATATTTTTCGCACAATCACGCTGAGGACTACTATATAATAAGTATCAATATAATAGGCCAGGAATTGATGTTAATCACCTGGTCATCAAGTTTAGATTTTTTAGAGCTTTAGTTTTATGAAAAAATTTGCTTTATTTATATCTGTTGCTTCAGTTATTTTTACTAATAACTTAGCTTTAGCAGGAGAATATGGCGCTAAATGTCTCCATATAGCTAGTAGTAAAATGAGAGGATGTATCGTTGTTGTCTCAACCAGACAAAATAGCTTTGAAATGAATTTTAGGTCTGATAAATATCAAAAGGATAATCTAAGGTTGAGAGGTAACAAAATCATTGAGATTTCAAGTGGTGAACACGCTCAAAAAAGAACTAAAGAAACTATCGGAGCAAGTTTACTTTTAGGACCTTTAGGGGCATTAGTTGGTTTGGCTAAGGAAAAACGCACTCAATTCGCAATTGAATATTGGGATACTCAAAACAAACAAAATATCGCTTTGATTGATATTAAGACAAAAGATAGCGAGCCTTTAAAGCAAGAGTTGGAAAGTTTGACGGGTTTAAAGATTCGGACTACGGAAAATCCTCAATAACGAATTTAGAGTTCAGAAGTTATAAGTAAGAATTCAGAAGTTCAATTCTTACTATATTATTTTTATCAAACTAGAAAAAAGATTTAACTTCTCACTGATTAAAAGGTGGATTGTTAATCCAATGATTTTGATAATACCATTCTGAATATTATCAAAATATTTCTGAAGTTGTTAATTATTTTGCTGAAATTATGAAAAATAAATTAATTAGTTTTGTGTCTGCTTTTTCATTGGTTTTTCCTATTAATCTTGCCTTAGTAAGAACTCATGGTGCTTACTGTTTAATTCAGGATAGTGGGGAGTTAAAACCATGTGAAGTTACTATAGATACCGATGCTGGAACTCTAGATGCAGAATTTAGGAAGGAAGAATTTCAAGATGGTAATTTTAGTTTAAAGAAAGATGATATTACAGAAATTTCTACAGGACAGTATGCTAAAAGTCAAGTAGAAAAAAGTGTCGCTAAAGGTATTCTTTCTCCTCTTGGTGGGATAGTTAGTGCAATAGATAAACAAGCTAGAGTTCAAGTAGCAATTGTTTATTGGGATAAGGAAAATAATGAAAATGTAACTATCGTTGATATCCGTAGTCGAGATGCTCTGTTGTTTAGAAAAGATCTAGAACTTATGACTGGGTTAAAAATCAAGAGATAAATTCTGAATTCTAAATTCTAAATTCATAATTTAGAATCACCTCTCTTTCAAAGAAGAGGATTGATTCAAACATTTTTTTTAAGCATTCAGCTATCACCTATTTATTTTGGAGCAGATAAACTTAATTGGGGGAATTGAGAGAAAATTAAAAATTACTGCTAAATTAGGCTCAGTTAAACTTAGAAGGAATTATTCATTATTGGCTGATAACCTGGTTCTTTTGTAATAGGCTAGCTGAATGCTTACGTTTTTTTTTAATGCTGAATCGATTCATAATTGTTGGGAAATTTAGAAGTTTTAATATGTAAATTTTAATTTGTAATAGAAAATGATTATTTATAATTGATTGAGACCGATATCAGTAAATTATAATATAAATTATCCCAGACTTAAAAAATAGCGATCGCCATCATCACTATTGAATTTATTTATTAATAACAAAAATAAACTTTAAAATAATCTAAATAATAGCCAATAATAGAAATAATAATTGATAAAATATAGTATTAATTTTGCCAAAAATACAATAAATTAAAAAAAGCGGAAAAAATCCATATTCTCTCCTAATATTAAGTTAGTATTGACCTTAATTTTGAGGATATAATTGAGGATATAATTTATGACTTCAGAAACAATAGTTAAACAGTCTTTAGAAACACCTGGTGCATATACAACATTTAGTGCGGACAACTTCAACGCTTATGTAATGAACACCTACGGGCGTTTTCCCATTGCTCTCGAACGGGGTGAAGGTTGTCGCGTTTGGGATACTGAAGGAAAAGAATATTTAGATTTTGTTGCTGGAATTGCTACCTGCACTCTTGGTCACGCTCACCCCGTAATGATGGCAACAGTGTCAGAGCAAATTCAAAGATTACACCATGTATCTAATCTATACTATATTCCAGTTCAGGGAGAATTGGCACAATGGTTAATACAACATTCCTGTGCTGACAAAGCATTTTTCTGTAATTCTGGAGCAGAAGCTAATGAAGGAGCAATCAAACTTGCCCGGAAATATGCCCACGAGAAGTTAAATATCGAAAATCCCACAATTTTGACTGCCCATGCAAGCTTCCATGGTAGAACTCTGGCAACTATTACCGCAACTGGGCAGCCGAAATATCACAAAGGTTTTAGCCCCTTAATGCCAGGATTTTATTATGTACCCTACAATGATATTGACGCTATAGAAAGCGCGATCGCTGAATTAGACAAAGACAAACGACAAGTTGCAGCTATTATGTTAGAAGCACTCCAGGGAGAAGGTGGTGTACGCCCTGGTGATGTAGCTTATTTCCAAAGAATTAGAGAAATTTGTAATGAGAAAGGCATTCTTTTAATATTAGATGAAGTACAAGTAGGAATGGGTCGCAGTGGCAAACTTTGGGGATATGAAAATCTGGGTATCGAACCAGATATTTTTACTTCTGCGAAGGGATTAGGTGGGGGTATTCCCATCGGCGCAATGTTATGTAAATCTCACTGTGATGTATTTGAACCTGGGAGTCATGCTAGCACGTTTGGCGGAAACCCTTTTGCTTGTGCGGTGGCGTTGGCCGTTTGTCAGACTTTGGAACAGGAAAATTTATTGGCAAATGTACAGCAGAGGGGGGAACAGTTGCGAGTAGGATTAAATGCTATTGCAGCTAAATATCCTAACTTATTTACTGAAGTGCGGGGTTGGGGTTTAATTAATGGTATGGAGTTGAATGCAGATGTAGAGTTGACTTCTATTAATATAGTCAAAGCGGCCATGAATGAGGGGTTGTTAATTGTTCCAGCTGGTCCAAAAGTTTTGCGGTTTGTGCCTCCACTAATAGTTACTGAGACTGAAGTCAGGGAAGCTATGGATGCTTTGGCAAGAGCGATCGCTAATATAATTAAGTAGTGTATAGCTATCAAAAAAACCGGCGTTGCTGATTTTAGCTATGATTTTTCTGCCATTGTAGAAACTGGGTTTGTATTAGATACCGATGCCTTACTAACATCTGTCTGCAACAAACCTGCTTTCCCATCGTATAGAACCTATTTGGGATCTATGATCGGGAGTCTGGGGACGTGGGGAGATGGGGAGGTGGGGAGAGTTGGAGTATTTTTCCATCTTTTTCCCCTATTCTATTTTGAGCTGCTCCTTAATTCTCTACGCACCCATACCCCGTACCAAGATATGCTTAGGGATTCTATAACATCCTCCCAATTCTGAATTCTGAATTCTCACCCACCCATACTGGGTAACAAGATACGCTTAGGGCTTCTATACATCAATTCTTTCCCCCAATCCCTCTCCCTCTTTTCTGGAGATACGCTTAGGGCTTCTATAAACTTAGATTTCATAGCTGTATCAACCAATGCAAAAAAACCTTTACATAATATATGTAGAGACATATTCTATATAACGTCCTTACAAATTTATGCTATGGAATCTTCCCTCTCTCCTGACTATTCCTAGTACCGCTACGCGGAAGTCAGAATTCAGAATTCAGAATTCAGAAGTTTTGATTGGTAAGGCTTTGAGTATTTTGTCACTGGTCACTTATTTCCGTCATCCGGCACTAGATATAAATTCATTAATTGATAATGGATAATTGATAATTGATAATTACCTCTGGTTAAAACCGAGAGGATTGAAAATTGGGAAATATCCTAGCACTTTTCTCTTGGTCGATTGGATATGGCGTTTCGGCTAAGA
>NZ_JBNHER010000241.1:0-6607 GCF_050015975.1 Dapis purpurea BLCC-M126
CTTCAATTCCCGAACGGTTTTAACCAGAGGTAATTATCAATTATCCATTAATGAACTATTCCCCATTCCCTACCCTCACACCTTAGATATATTCAAGAAACCTTGATTCCATTAATTATCATCTTTTAGCAAATCTGGACGACGAGATTTTGTTCTCTCAATTTGTTGTTCATAACGCCACTTTGCTATTTCTGCATGATGTCCAGAAAGCAAAACTTCTGGAACTTTCCAACCACGAAAATTAGCAGGTCGAGTGTAATGAGGATAGTCAAGTAATTCAGATTCAAAACTTTCATTAGCTAATGATTCAGCCTTTCCTACTGTTCCCGGAAGTAACCTGACTACCCCATTAATTAAAGCTAAAGCTGGTATTTCTCCACTTGTAAGGACAAAATCTCCTAGGGATACTTCTTTAGTAACTAAATATTCTACTCTTTCATCAATACCTTCATAATGACCACAAATTAGAATAAGTTGGTCATATTCCGTAGCGTACTGTCGGAACATTCCTTGGTGCATTCTTTCTCCCTGCGGAGTTAAGAGAATCACCTCTCGTTTTGACAGAGTTGGCAATGATTCTACAGCAGCAAATATAGGTTCTGGTTTTAAAACCATTCCCACTCCTCCACCATAAGACTCATCATCAACTTTTTTATATTTGTCTGTGGTATAATCGCGGGGGTTCACTAGATTAACCTGGGCAATATTTTTGTCAAGGGCCTTCCCCAGTAAACCTAAATTTAGAGGTGTTGTAAAAAAGTCTGGAAATAGGGTAATAACATCAAATCGCACGGCAGTTAATACTATAAATAATTAGGGTGTCCTGAAAAATGTAGAATTTTTAATTGTTGAGATTAATTTTGTAGACTATGCTGTGCGGTAAGAATTGGGCAATAAATTGAAATTATAAATTTAACCAATCAAACAAAATGTTGAAAAATTCCAGAGCAAGTTGGGGACTTGCAAGTTTATAAGATAGTCTATTATTATAACAGATTATTGAAATTGAATGTGTACCTGCTGTCCAAGATTAACAAGATGATGCAGTTAGAGTCTCAAGCCTTAGAACTAGATACATTACGCCCGACAAAAACAACTATTATGGTCATCGGAGGAGCCGAGGATAAAGTTCATGGAAAAGAGATTCTACAAACTTTTTTTAATCGCGCGGGGGGAGTAAATGCCAAACTAGGAGTTATTCCTTCAGCTTCGAGAGAACCAGCAGCTCAAGGAGATAGATACCGTAAGGTGTTTCAAGATATGGGCGCTGTTGATATTAAAATATTTGACATCCGAGAAAGGTATCAGGGAGAAGACCCAATCTGGTTAGAGTATTTGGAAGACTGCACCGGAGTATTTATGACTGGTGGAGATCAACTGCGTCTTTGTGGCCTACTTGCTGAGACCCCTTTGATGGACAAAATCAGAACTAAAGCTTTAGAAGGAAAAATAGCACTAGCCGGAACAAGTGCAGGAGCAGCAGTTATGGGCTATCACATGATAGCAGGTGGTGGTAGTGGTTCATCACCAAATAGATCTCTAGTCGATATGACAAATGGTTTGGCCATATTGCCAGAGCTGATAGTAGACCAACACTTTCATAACCGGAATCGTATGGCCCGTTTATTAAGCGCGATCGCCACCCATCCGGACAAAGTTGGTATAGGGATAGACGAAGATACCTGCGCACTGTTTGAAGGAGACGGTCAAATTCAAGTTATGGGTAAAGGCACAGTCACAATTATAGATCCGGTAGAAATGTCCTATACAAATTCTGCCAAAGTAGGGGTAGAAGAGCCTTTGAGTTTGTCGAATCTTAGATTACATATAATGTGCCATGGTGATGGTTACGATCTCCATTCCCATATGATGAAACCAGGGCTTTCTGAAACAATAATGCCTCTAGACTCATAGAATTTCTGGTAATTTATCAGTTCTTGAGAAGTTTGTTACTGTAGATGATTAGCTTACCTAATTGGCAGACATAAAGCGTAACTATACTGAAAACTATATATATTTTGTAGCAAATAAAGTAATAGATAGCCCAAATTCTTCTACCATCACAGGATTATCAAAAAAACTGATAAATCGATCAGATATTTTTAAGTAAGATGGAGGTTTGTTTCAAACTACTAAACGTTTCTAAAATGATGCAAAACAGTAAATTAGCAGCATCTAGAGCTAGTCAAGGTTTTTATCAGTTCAGTCAATGATTAACAACGAAAATTGTTGCTAGGTGTGAGACCGTAGTTTTAGCAGACTAATGTTTTCCATAAATTGTCATAATTGCGGTCATGTATATAGAGAACTAAAGTTAAGAGAGCGTATTTTCAACTACCCTCATTATATTTAGCACTCAAATAGACCACAACCTTAACTAAGTTAATCAATTTAGTAGGGTAGGCTGTACCCGAAGTTACGCCTGTGAACTGGAAGAGGCCGACCTCCCAGGTTCAAGCAGGAAGCAAGCATCTTTGACTGGCATTACAAGTTTTTTCCTAGTTTTGCCAAAATTTTATAGGTATTGTACAGCAGAAAAGATTAGTGCATCCTGAAAAAAAGTTTGTAGTAAACAGTTTAGCAAATATTCTGAGCAGAAATTAAAAAGAAAAATACCATTGCTTCTCTGATTCTAAGCATCACCTTCAAATCCTCCTATGAAAATCCTCAAACTCCAGACATTACGCGGTCCAAACTACTGGAGCATTCGCCGCCATAAACTGGTGGTTATGCGTCTAGACTTAGAAGACCTATACGAAAAATATACATCTGACATTCGTGGTTTCTACAAAGGATTAACCGAAGTTCTACCAAGTCTGGTAGAACATTACTGTTCCCCAGGAGTCAAAGGTGGTTTCCTTAGTCGTGTGGAAAAAGGAACATTGATGGGCCATGTGATCGAACACGTTGCCCTAGAATTTCAACAGCTAGCAGGAATGCCAGTTGGTTTTGGTAGGACAAGGGAAACATCTACTCCAGGAATATTTCAGGTAGTAATAGAATACCAAAATGAACAAGCAGGTCGTTATGCAGCACGAGCAGCAGTAAGACTCTGCCAAAGTATTGTTGAGACAGGTACATATCCTCCAACAGAATTACAGCAAGATTTAGAAGACCTCAAAGAATTCAAAAATCAAGCATCTTTAGGTCCAAGTACAGAAGCTATAGTCAAAGAAGCAGAAGCAAGAGGTATTCCTTGGACTCAACTATCTGCTCGGTTCATGATTCAGTTTGGTTATGGGGTCAATCAAAAAAGAATTCAGGCAACTCTCAGTAACCAAACAGGAATTCTTGGAGTAGAACTTGCTTGTGATAAAGAAGGCACGAAAAAAATTCTCAAAGATGCAGGAATACCAGTACCTCGTGGTACGGTTACTCGCTACTTTGATGAACTTCAAGATGCCATTGAAGATGTCGGAGGCTATCCTATTGTAATTAAGCCTCTAGATGGAAATCATGGTCGTGGTATTACCATAGATGTGAGAAATTGGCAAGAGGCAGAAGAAGCATACGATTTAGCCAGTAATGCCTCTAAAACAAAAAGTGTAATTGTGGAACGTTACTACACAGGCAAAGACCACCGAGTATTAGTAGTAAATGGCAAAGTTGTAGCTGTGGCCGAACGAGTTCCAGCTCATGTAGTGGGAGACGGTAAGTCTACAGTATCAGAACTAATTGAAGAGACTAACAGAGATCCCCAAAGAGGAGATGGACATGATAACGTCCTAACTAGAATTACAGTAGATAAACTCGCCCTTTCTATCCTAGAAAGACAAGGATACAGCATAGATTCAATACCGAGAAAAGGAGAAATTTGCTTTTTAAGAGCAACCGCTAACCTCAGCACTGGAGGTATAGCAGTAGACCGTACTGATGAAATACACCCAGAAAATGTTTGGCTATTATCGAGAGCTGCTAAGATAATTGGTCTAGACATTGCAGGTATGGATGTAGTTACTGAAGATATCTCTAAACCATTGCGAGAAGTAGATGGAGTAATAGTAGAAGTTAATGCTGCTCCTGGTTTTCGGATGCACGTTGCTCCTAGTCGCGGTTTGCCAAGAAATGTGGCAGGAGCAGTAATGGATATGTTATTCCCTGGCTCAAAAAATGGGCGAATACCAATACTCACCGTTACTGGTACCAACGGTAAGACTACTACTACTCGACTATTAGCTCATATTATGAAGCAAACTGGTCAAGTAGTTGGGTATACTACTACTGATGGTACTTATATTGGTGAATATCTCGCTGAAGCTGGAGATAATACAGGTCCTCAAAGTGCCCATTTAATTCTCTCAGACCCTACAGTAGAAGTTGCTGTATTAGAAACGGCACGGGGCGGTATTTTGCGTTCTGGTTTAGGTTTTTCTGCTTGTGAAGTGGGAATAGTATTAAACGTAGCTGCTGACCACTTGGGTATTGGAGATATAGATACCGTAGAACAACTAGCTCAACTAAAAAGTGTAGTAGCTGAGTCGGTAATGCCCAAAGGATATGCAATTTTGAATGCTGAAGACCCATTAGTAGCAGCAATGGCAGAGAAAGTCAAAGGTCAAGTTGCTTATTTTTCAATGGATCCAAATAACGAACTGTTAGTCAAACATACAGAAGCAGGGGGTCTGGCAGCAGTTTATGAGAATGGGTATATTTCAATTTTGAAAGGTGATTGGACTTTAAGAATTGAAAAAGCAGTTAATGTGCCAATTACAATGGCTGGTAAAGCTCCATTTATGATTGCTAATGCTCTTGCAGCTTGTTTAGCCGTCTTTACCCAAGGAGTCAAAATAGAGCATATTCGGAAAGGTTTGTCAACTTTTGTGGCTTCGGTGGATCAAACTCCAGGCCGGATGAATATGTTTAATATGGGTAGTTATCATGCTTTAGTAGATTATGCTCATAATCCTGCTAGTTATGAAGCATTAGGTGGATTTGTCAGAAATTGGCCTGGTAAACGGATAGGTGTTGTTGGTGGACCTGGTGATCGCCGTGATGAAGATTTTGTTTCTCTTGGGGAACTAGCAGCAGACATCTTTGATGAAATTATTATCAAAGAAGATGATGATACTAGGGGACGCCCCAGGGGAAATGCTGCGGAACTTATTTATCAAGGTGTTGAGCAATTCTTGAGTCAAGGAAAAGATTCTGAATCAAAAGCTATTTATGAATCAATTCTAGACGAGACAAGTGCAATTAATACGGCTTTAGACCGTGCCCCTTCTGAGAGTTTAGTAGTAATTTTACCAGAAAGTGTGAGTCGAGCTATTAGTTTAATAGAAGCTCGTAACCCGGTTAAGGATATTGAATTACCTGAAAGTAGTTTAAAATCTACTAACTCTCCAGAAGAATTAAAAACTTCAATTGCGCATTAAGTTAAATAGTTAAATTGTTATCGTGAAAGGGGTTGAAAATTTCAATCCCTTTTTTTATTATAAAAATCTACAGCTTTTGTTAGATTAACTGTGGAAGCTAAAATTGCTGAGAAGAAGACTTAAACATAAAACTAAAGACTCAAATAATTGGTTAAAACTCCGGAATAAGATACCTAAACTACATCAAAAAATAACTGATACTAAAGAACATTGGTATTAAAAATTAGCTCCTCAACTTTTTTGCAACTTGCTAGAGTGTATCATCTATAATATTTTTGTTAAAGATATAAACAAAAATATTCAAGACATTTATAGCAATCCTAAATAGGTCACGACAAATCAAAAAGTAGATAAAAAAGTTGAAAGTCTTACCTATTGCCTGTTGCCTAAAAATAAGTAAGATTTTTGCTACGAATAAAATAGGATTGCTATATATCAATTCCTAATCATTACTAAAACTTGATAAATCCTCAAACCAACTTTCTAGTAGTTTCATTTCATTCTCTCCAACTACCCCTAATTCAATTAACTTTGAGTAACAAATAATCATATTATCGGGAATATTATTAAGCCCAGATGCTAGTTTTAAGCAGCCCAGAATATCACTAATCTCCTGATTATTAATATATCCAATTACTTCATCCTGAAAATCTTTCATTAAATTATGTTCATTGCGCTCTTGATAAACCGTAGAACTATAAAATAGTATAGACCAACCATTTTCCCAAGCGATACGTTGCGCTACAAAACTTCGCCAAATATCTGTCATCCGAAATGAGCAATAGGCTGGCAGGTAAAGTAGAGGATAAGCATCAGGAAACCAAATAGTATTTTGACTATTAAAAGGACACCAACTTCGATTTCCTAAAGCAATTTTCAGACCATTATTAAATTTTAAGGGTAAAGGTAGAATCAGGCGATAAATAGCATCTACATCAGGATTATCATCAGCTAAACCCTGCTGAATAGGACAAAAAACTTCTCCTTTTGTTAAGTTCTCTAACTCAGGGAGAGGATCGTGAATTTTATTTAAAGGTAAGCCTCTAGGCCAAATTAACTGAGATGTAAAATACTTATAAATGTTTACCCATCCTTGATGAGAAAGTTGCGGGACAAACACAGTAGGTTGCTTATCTTGCCAAAAGTCATCTAAAGGAATATTATCATCATCTGTCTCCATAATAAACAGGACTTACGCAAAGACACTATATATAGCGTATACTAAATAGAGCGAT